>JBMYQZ010000253.1:0-7573 GCA_049601855.1 Limisphaerales bacterium
ATCGCTCGCCGAAGATTTATCGTCACCAGAATCCGGGTTGTTTTTAGGTCACGGATCCGCACTGAAAAATTGTCGATCTGGAGGGCGCTGATGCCGGCAGCAGCGTGGACAAAGGGATCATGGATCGATCGGGCGTCGTTTGCAGCCGCGATCAAGACCCCATTGGTGTGATCGTATATCCGGGTGACGAGGTTGGATCCCCGAACAATTTGCCGTCCGATGACTCCTCGCACTTTGATGGTCGGCCGGGAGACGCAGATGATCAAAGACTGATCTGCGCTCATTACCGGAGGAGAAATAAGTTTCAGCTTCTGTTCGCCGGGAATGGCAACGTTCAGCTTTGTTCCGGTAGCAAGTTGAAAGCTGGTGAAGGTGGTTCGATTTCTTCCGAATGTGATGAGGGACTCGCGGTCCATCGATATCTGAGTCGCAAAGCTGTATTCGGTCATGAGATCTCGTGCGATGGGTTGGCCAGTCGTTGCATCATAGTAGCGATACAGACGTTCCCCAAGGCGTGCCAAGAGTCGGGTTCCGTCGGAGTTCAGATGACAATCGCCGGCCGTGAGATCTTTGATCACAAGATTCTGAGTGATCGGCTGGCCGCTTCGGCCATCCCACATCCGTAGGCTTTGGTCTCCCGCCAGCACCGCCGCCACCGGGTGATCGGGCGAACGAAGAGATGCCGCGACCTTTCTGACTGGTGCGGGAACCGCGATCGCGGGTCCGGAGGTCTGACTCATTACAGTTTCCCAAAAACTGATCCGGCCGCCCACTGTGGCGACCACCACGTGACTGCCAGCGTCAACAAAATCCGCTGAGACTACTGGATCTTCTGTTCCCCATTCCTTCTTCAGTGCCAGCGAATCGGCATCCCAAAGCCGCACCGTCCGATCATGGGCGGTTGTTAGGATATGCTTCCCGTCATCACTCAGCGTAAAATCACGAATCGCCGCCCGGTGCTCCAAAGTCAGTTCCGGTTGCATATCAAAGTTCCGGTCCCGCAAGGTGGCGACAATGCTCTGTGCCGCTGGCTTGAATTCCGGATCCGTACGCACCGATCGCGCCAGGTGACTCAATCCTTTCCTCGGCTCATTTTGGTTGATGTGTGCGACACCGCTGGCGAAATCCGCGCGGGAAAGTGAGGTCTGCAATTGTCGGGCGGTTTGCTGGGTGAGTTTGCGCTGCTTCACTTCTGCGGCCCGCGCGGCCTCGGCCTGAATCTGCGATTGGGTTGCGGCTAGCGTCTTTTCCTCGGCTGTCTTTCGATCCGCTCGGGCGTCGAAATAGAGCACGGTCATTCCCACCGCGCCGATCAACAAGGCCAGGAATACGGCCGTGATTGACGCGATCAAGCGCACGTTTCGACGTATGAACTTCCCAATGAGATACGTCGCGGTGGGTGGCGAAGCGATTACCGGTTGGTGGTCCAGACAGCGACGGATGTCTTCGGCAAATTCGCTGGCCGTGTCGTACCTCCGCGTCCGGTCCTTCTCCAAGGCCTTCAACACGATCCAATCAAGATCGCCCTTGATCTGGTCGATCAGTTGACCGGGATCTTGCCGACGGGACTCCGCGACGGTGGTGGTCTCCCGGCAGATGATGCTCAGCGCCGTACTGGGCTTGGTCGGCTCTTTCTCCTTGATTAGTTTTTGGACCTCTTGGATACACGCCTTGCTGAGTTCCTGACGACTGATCGGAGTTGCGCCGGTCAACAATTCATAGAGCAACACGCCGAGCGAATAGATGTCGGTCCGCGTGTCGATATCCAGCCCGCTCATTTCGGCTTGCTCCGGACTCGTGTACTGCGGCGTGCCGATCATCTGACCATAAGCGGTGAACAGCGACTTCTCAGTCAGTTCCTGATCGAGCGCCTTGGCAATGCCGAAGTCTATCACCTTGGGAACAGGCACACCGTCATGGAGCGTGATCAAAACGTTGGAGGGCTTGATATCCCGATGGATGACGCCCTTCTGATGGGCATGCTGAATGGCGCTGCAGATATCCAGGAACAGGCCTAAGCGCCGTTTCGTGGTTAACTTGCTCTTGTCGCAGAACTCGGTGATGGGGATGCCCTTCACCAACTCCATCACGAAGAATGGCCTGCCTGACTCCGTGGCACCGCCATCAAACACCTGCGCAATGTTCGGATGGGACATCAGCGCCAGGGCCTGTCGTTCCGCCTCGAAGCGCGCGACCACTTCACGAGTATCCATGCCTGGCTTTATGATCTTGAGCGCGACCTTGCGCTTGATCGGCTTCTGCTGCTCAGCCATGTAGACGACGCCGAATCCGCCTGCCCCGATTTCCTGCAGCAGCTTGTAGTTGCCGATCACGGAACCGGGTGTTTCTCCAATGCCGAGGATGGGGGTTGCGACTGGTTTGCGGGTTGTGCCGGGTATGTGATCCCGGGTCTCCATGAAACCATCGGCCTCCTCCCAAGCGTGCAGCAAGGCCTGCAATCGCGCGAGTTGTTTCGGGTTGCCGGCGCATTCGCGCTCCAAGGCTTCGTTTCGCTCTTCCAGATCGTCGATGGCCTGTATGGCATCGAAAACTTCATAATCAGTTTTTGCTGCTTCGCTCATCGGTGGCTCAACCGCGACAACACGGATCCAATAATACATGCGAAAAACCGGCCGCAAAGGGTCCAATTGATTTTGAAAAACTACGGTTTGACCAGATCCGGAACACTCTCAGGATTCATTTGCGAGCTCGGATCTCTACAAAATCGCTGGTTGTAGAATTCGGAACTTCGCTGGAGGATCAGCGTGGATGGTTCAAGGTCCTCCTCACAATGCCAGACAAAGAATCCAAGGAGCCAAAGGCCATCCTCATCTTGGGCGCTGACAAGGAAATCGCTTCGCATCTGTCCCGCTGTCTAAGCCAATTGGACGTAAAAATGTGCAAACCCTCGAAAGGAGAGAAGGTGCACGATGCGGTCAAGCGCCTGCTCAAAGAAGCGGATTGCGTCGGCATAATTCCCGATACCGAAGAGAAGCCTGAGCCATTGGCCAATGCGCTTCACTCGGCCGGGGTGAAGGGACTAAAGTTCATCTGGTGCCTTTGCCATCCCTCGGAGGAGCTCGAAAAGTTCTTTTCACGGCAACCTTCCGAAGAGGTCTTGGTTCTCGACCCCGATCATTTCCGGAAGAATCTGTCGTCGGGCTGCGAGCAGTTGTTTGAATTCTGCGAACTGGTGGATAAGAAAGCTCTCGATCGCGCCAAGAAATCCCTCGCATAGCGGAATCGGGCAAACCGCGAAGGCGCCAGTCTTCGTAGCACCCGACGCAGGGAGAGAATCTATCGAATGCGCTCGCTACGGCGCCAGATCAGGAATCCATCTACTCCAAACCGGAGTCGAGAACGCCATATAGCTGCTTCATCGTCTCTTCGGTTTCGTCGCCCATACTCGAGAGGCGGAAGGTCTTGCCCTTGACCTTGCCGTAACCGCCGTCGATGGCGATCCCCTGCCCTTTGGCATGCGCCTGCAACGCCGGAACGTCAATCACGCGTCCGCCTTCTTTGGCACCGTTGTTTATACAGGTGAGGCTTTGCGAATCGTAGCCGGCTTCGGGGAACAACGTGAATCCGTGTCCAGCAGCCCAGTCGCGAGTCATCTGCGCCAATTTTGCGTGCCGTGCGTAGCGGGCTTCGAGGCCCTCTTCGAAGAATTCATCCAACTTGCTCGAGAGCGCGTAGATGTGCCCGATGCTCGGAGTGCTCGGGGTCATGTTCTTCTCGGCGTTCTTACGAAACTCGATCAGGTCGAAGTAATAGCCCCGATCGTTGATCGTCTCGGCTTTCTTCATCGCCGCTTCCGAACAGGCGAAGACGGCCAATCCAGGCGGCAATGCGAAGGCCTTCTGCGTGCCCGCGAGGATCAGGTCGATCCCCAGTTCATCGAAATTGGTCGGCACTGCGGTCATGGAGCTGACCGTGTCCACGATGAACATCACATCGGGATATTTCGCCTTCAGCTTGGCAATGTCCTCCAGCGGGCTCATCACACCGGTCGAGGTTTCGTTATGAACCAAAGTCAATGCGTCGAATTCCCCGGAGGCCAACTTGGCATCAATCGCGTCCGGCAGAATCGGCGAGCCCCAGTCCACCTGCAGCCCCTCTGCTTCTTTCCCGCAGCGTTTGGAGACATCGTTCCACTTGTCGGAAAAAGCGCCGCACATGCAGTTCAGCACTTTCTTGGAACACAGATTACGCAGCGCACCCTCCATCATGCCCCAAGCGGAGGAAGTGGAAAGATAGACCAGTGACTCGGTCGCCAGCAGCTTCTGCAGTTGCGGTTGAACCTTGCCATAGAGTTCCTGAAAATCCTTGCTCCGGTGTCCGATCATCGGCGTGCGAAAAGCCTGCCAGGTGCGTTCATTGATCTCGACCGGTCCGGGAATATGCAGTTTCAGATGCGCCATAATTTTTCGGCAGGCGAACTTTTCACAGGAACCGCGGGATGGCAAAGAAATTGTCCCAATCCGGCTCGCTCTTGCCATTTTCATAAATAATTTTTGACATTCAGCAACCGGAATCCTACTTTCTCGCCCCCGTTGGCTGGGGTCGTAGCTCAGTTGGTAGAGCACCTCAATGGCATTGAGGGGGTCAGGAGTTCGACTCTCCTCGGCTCCACCAGCCTTCTCTCATCGAACATCCGTTTCGATTTAAATTTCCATCGACGACGCTGTAGCGCCGCAACATGAAGGGCCGATTCCGGCCAGTCGGAATGGCTGTGGTTCAAAGGGTATGTCCCATGCGCGCCAAGGAGTATCCCGGAGTCGCAGCCACGATGTGCCCTTGGGCACCCGGAGCTACGGCTTTGGCTGGTAGTGGTGACCGATGGTATCCAACACCTTCTCCACGATCGTCTCGCGATTGATCAGCCCCACGATCTGGTAGAGCACCTCCCCCTCTTGATCGACGAGCAAGGTCAATGGGACCGCCCCGTTCCATTTCGGGTCCAATGCCTTGGCCAGATCGTCCACGTCGCCGATGTAGAGGTAGTTATTGGTCGTGCGCCCTTCGGCCTTCACTGACGGCCGCAAGCGATCGCTGATGACCGCCCGATGTTTGCTGAGAAACTTCTGTGCCCTACCCATCTGATTCTTCGAATCCATCGAGATCGTGATCAATTCGAATTCGCGGCGACTGAACTTGCTGGCAATCGCGGTCAGATCGGGAAATTCCTTCACGCACGGTTGGCACCAAGTCGCCCAGAGATTGATCAAGCGCAGTTTCTTCGTGCCGTTCTTGCGCAGTTTGGCAACACCTGCCGCATCGATTTCCTCAATGGTCGCAGGAATGGCGTCCCACTTGATCGCCTCGGCAGAAACGTGGGCGCTGCGTTCCTTCCATTTCGTGGAACACCCGAACGGACGGGTTTTGGGCACGGCCACCGGTTTGTCCGCCAACAGAGCTTCAATCGCATTTCGCGCATCATGACTCTTCACGGTCGCTAGCTCGGCAAAGCGCGAGTCATCGAATCGACCGTTGTAACGCAGCTTGCGCTCTCGATCGAAGATGAACACATGCGGCGTCGCCAGACACCCGTAGGCGCGCGCCGCCACCTGTTCCTCGCCGTCGTAAAGAAAAGGGAACTCCCAGCCCAGATCCTCTGCGTAGCGTTTCGAGTCCTCGAAGGTTTCCTCGTAGGCGGTGTAGCCCAGTTCATCAGGGCGCAACCCCGAAGCGTGATTCGGATTGATCGCCACGATTCCAAAATCCTTGCCCTTCATGTCATCGACCAGAGTTTGCAATCGCGTCTCAATCCCGTGCGACACCGGACAATGCGTCCCGGTGAACAGGACCATCAAGACTTTCGGCTGCTTGAACTGATCAAGCGTGTAGCGTTTACCGTCCACACCTGGCAGATCAAAGGCCGGCGCGGATTCACCGATTCCAAGGTGTTTGAACCCGGCCGGAAGGTTCTTCTGCGCAGAGACTGACGCAGCCCCAAAAACGGCAAGGAGACAGATTAGTTTCTTCATGAGTTCAGTTCAGTTTCTTCAAACGGATGCGGCGGTATTCCATTTGTCCACGATCACCTTCGAGGCCGATCGGACCAGTCTCGGGCACTTTCATTTCGGCATTCAGGATTTCCCCATTGCAAGTGCAATGTGCAACGCCGCCTTTGACCGTCACGACCATCTCGTTCCAATCCTGCGGCTGGTATTTCTTCAGGCCCTTATAAGGTCCGGCCAGCCGATAGTCGCGGCATTGCAACTGTGGTTTGCGAATAAACACGCCGCTGTCCGCGTTGGGCGTGGCGCGAAACTCCAGTTTCAGAATGAAATCCGTGCCGAATTCCTGGGTAGTCCACAGCTGCTGAATGCGACGTCCTTCCGCGGGAGTTGTGACAATGAGTCGGCCGTTCTTCGCGATGTAGCGGCCATCACTGCTCTCCCTTTTACCATCGAAGGAAATCGGTTCCTTGATTTCCACAAAGACCGGCCGGTTGGGGTTGGGCTTTTTCGGTTTGCGACGCGGAGGGGTTTTCCGATAACCCCAACCAGTGAGATCCTTGCCATTAAAGAGAGTAACAAACCCCTTTTCTGTCTCGAAATCGTCCACTTCCGTTTCGAGCAAACCGTGCGTCGCCAGAACCGGACGCAGGGCCGAAGCCCACATCGCGTATCCTTGTGGATTCAGGTGCAACAAATCCGGAAACAGATGCTTCGGTGCATCACCTTTTTCATTGGCGTATAGCATCCACGTTTCCAAGAGCGTAACCTGCTGATTGCCCTTCACCAATGCGGCCACGAGCTCGTTCACTTTCGTAATCTTGTCCCGCGGACGCTTCTTGGTCGCGGAACTGGGGAAGACCTTGCAGACGATCACCGGCATCTCCGAATTGTGTTTCTTGAACTCGGCCAGGATCAATTTCATGTTGCCGGCAATCGTTTCCGGCGGGGCCTCTTCGCCGAGATCATTGGTGCCGATCAACAGCACGATCGCGGAAGGATTCAACGCCAGCACATCCTCCTTCAATCGGATCAGAACGCCACGAGTCGTGTCGCCACTGATACCGCGATTGGCCTTCTTCATCCCTTCAAAGTGACCACGAAACTCATCGCTCCAACCCTGCGTAATGGAGTCACCAAGAAACACCACGGCTTTCTGATCCTGTTTCACCCGCTTGGCCCAGCCACTGCGTTTGCTCAGCCAGAGCTTCTTGAACCAACCAGAACGCCTGATCGGACCAGAGCCAGGCAGGCCTTCATCAGTCGCCGGAATCGCCCACTTGGAATCAGCGGCCGTCGCCTGCCCATCCGCAGACACAATCGCAAGAACGACCGTCAGAATTAGGATGCGTGCTTTCATGAGCGGGGAGTGTTTCGGAGTATCTGCGTACTGGCAATCCTTCGTAACTGCCGCCGGTGCAAATTCCGACAGGCCTCGAATTTGATCACCCAACCCAAAACACAAGCCCGCGCGCAGCGGTGATGGAAAGAGCCCGTAGGAGTTCGTGCGTGACCGATACACGAACTGAGACACCTCGCGAATGAACTCACCGCCTGGGTGGGATTCCCGCTCGCTTGACTCCCAGCGAAATTTGAATGAGTCTTTCCCTGTC
>JBMYQZ010000254.1:0-7569 GCA_049601855.1 Limisphaerales bacterium
GACAGAACCATGGCGGCTGTTTACCAGCCGACCAACGCCTCGGGCAATTTCACATACTCTATTTGTGGTCAGTCAGGCGCACAAACAACTGGTCAGTGGACAGTGTTTCAGTGCCGTGACCAGTTTGGCGCGCATGGAGCTGTAGGCTTCCGAGGCGCCCTTCTGGCCTTCGGTGATCTGCCAGGGGTTCATCTGGCTGGCGACCTTGTCGCGGGCTTCGACGGCGCGTCGGTGGCCGAGGGCGCCAGCGAGGTTATACCATTTGTAGGCGGCGACGTAATCCTGACTCGCACCGCGCCCGAGTTCGTAGCAGTTGCCGAGGCGGAATTGCGAATCGAGATCCGCTTCATCGGCGGCGGCCTGATACCAGCGAACAGCTTCGGCGTAGTCTTGCGGGACCACTTCGCCGGCTTCGTAGAATTGTCCGAGGCGGGCCTGTGCCGAAACGACGCCTTGTTCGGCGGCCTTGTTGTACCACTTCACCGCTTCGGTCTGGTCTTGGCTGACGCCCATGCCTTGATCAAAATACTGGGCGAGGCGGGACTGGGCTTCGGCGACACCTTGTTCGCCAGCGAGGCGGAAATACTTGGCAGCCTCTGCGTAGTCCTGTGTGACCCCGAGACCGTGGTCAAGACAGTGCCCGAGGCGGGCTTGGGCCTCGGCGTGACCTTGATCGGCGGACTTGCGATACCAACCGGCCGCCACCGGATAGGATTGCATGACCCCGCGTCCGTGTTCGGTGCAGTAGCCGAGGCGGAACTGTCCGTTTTGATCGTTTTGATCGGCGGCGAGGCGATACCAGCCGGCGGCTTGTTGGTGATCCTGTTCGACGCCTTTGCCGTCCTCATAGCAGGTGCCCATCATGAACTGGGCTCCGGGATGGCCGTTGTCGGCGACGGCGCGGAAGAGTTCCGCGGCCTGACCGTGATCCTGCAGCACGCCCTTGCCCTCGTGATAGAGCTTGGCGAGGAGGAATTTGGAATCCAAGTGGCCTTCATCTGCGGCGGACTGAAAGTTCTCCGCGGCCTTGCTGAAGTCCTCGGCGACACCGTGGCCATTCTGATGGCAAAGACCGAGACGGTATTGTGCGCTGACGTTGCCTTGATTCGCTGATTGCTGGAACCAATTGGCGGCGATGGAGTGATCTTGAACGACGCCCTGTCCCTTGTAATAGAGAGTGCCGAGGGAGTATTGCGCGGCAGCGTTGCCCCTGTCGGCGGCACGTTGATACCAGCGGGCACCCGAGGCGTAATCCTGCGGCACACCTTCGCCATACTCGTATTTCGTGGCCAGGGTGTGTTGGGCGAGGATGTGGTCCTGATCGGCGGCCTTGTGATACCAGACGACCGATTCGGCAAAATTCTGCGGAACGCCTTCGCCCTTGTTGCAGATTTCTGCGAGATAGAATTGTGCGTCGGCATGGCCGGCCTCGGCGGCCTGTTGGATCATCATGCCACCGGCGATGAGATCTTGGGCTACGTCTTTGCCAATGAGATGTTTCTTGCCGAGTTCGAAGAGCTCTTCCGCGGAAGCGGCGTCCGTGACTGAGGCGACGGTTTCGCGTTCTTCGAAAGGAGCGACTCCCGTGGCGGATGCAGGAATGGGTTCAAAAGGTTCGGCCGTGGCCGCAGGCTCAGGTATGACCGATTCGGGTTCCGGTTCGGAAATCGGGGCAGGTTCTGGCTCCGGTTCAGATTCTTCGGCTGGGGGCGGCGCGGAAATGACAACCGGTTCTTCAGCGATCGGCTCGGGTTCAGGTACCGGTATCGGTTCGGGTGCTGGTTCCGGTTCGACTTCCTCGACGACTGGTTCTGGGACCGGGGCGGTTTCGATCGCTGGCTCGGGTTCCGGCGCAGATTCTGGCTCGGGTTCGGGCTCGGGCTCCGGTGTGAGGTCAGTCGGTATTCCTTGTTGTTCGGCCTCGGCCATCAACTCCTCGAGCGCCGCGGCGGCTTCGTGATCGCCTTGCTCCGCGGCCCGACGATACCAGGTGATTGACTCCGTGATGTCGCGGGCCACGCCTTCGCCGATTTCGTAGCAATAGCCGAGATTGAATTGGGCCTCGGCGTGTCCCTGCAGCGCGGCCTTGCGATACCAAGCCACAGCCGAGGTGTAATCCTGCGGGACGCCTTCCCCACGATGGTAGTGCGCGCCCAGCGCAAATTGTGCGGCACTAAGACCTTGCTCACCGGACTGACGAATCCAATGGACGGCTTTCTCCAAATCCGGAGCACCGGTGAGTTCTCCGCTCACGTAGGCGATGCCGAGATTTAACTGGGCATCGGCGTCGCCGTTTTCGGCCTGCTCGATGAGGTCGGCGTTTTCTTCTTCGGGTTTCGGAGGCGCGAGCTTCGGGTCGCCAGTGGATCCGGACGGCGGATAGGATTCCACCGGGGCCGACATGCCGATCGGCTCGGATGCCAATGATTCGGAGAGAGCCGAAGGTTCGGGTTCTGGAGTGGGAGCAGGAGCAGCAACCGGTTCGGGAGTTGGAGCCGGTTCGGGCTCTGGAGCAGGCGTTGGTTCCGGTTCGGGTTCTTCCTCGTCATCCACCACGTGATGTTTGGCCAGCTCTTCCAAGGCTGCCTTCGCGTCCGCATCGCCCTGATCCGCGGCCTTGCGATACCAACGAATCGCATTGGGGATATTCTGGTCGAGTCCCTCACCGATTTCGTAGCAGTAAGCGAGATTGAACTGAGCGAGCGCGTGGCCTTTCTCGGCGGCACTCCGGTAGAGATCGACGGCCCGTTTGTAGTCGGCGGCGACACCTTTCCCCAGTTGGAAAAGGGCTCCCAGAAGGAACTGCGCATCGGTTTGCCCACTCGCGGCGGCTTTTTCGAGATAGTCAGCCGCAATCGAATAATCCAAGGGCACTCCGTCACCGCGGGTGTGTTGGAGGCCGAGTTGGTATTGGGCTTGGGGGTCTCCTTGTTGGGCTTTGGAGTAGAGGGTCTTGATCTGGGCGCTTGCCATTTCAGACGTATTGATATTTTCGGCCACTGGTCAATGCAACCCAAAACTCCTTGAAATTGCCGTATTTGCGACGGTTTTAGGGGCCTTCACGGAGGTGTTTTGGGCGTGAGGCCTCTTGCTTTGAAAAGCCGACGCCAATTAGGATTTGGGCAGCGGTCACGGACTCCCGGACGATCGCATCAACCACCGACATGGCGGCGAAATCCAGTTTCCTCGACAAAGTGCTCGGCCGGATCGACCGGCTGGGGCGTAAGGATCTTCAGGCAGTCATCGAACGCCTGGCGCGGGAACGGGAATTCCTTGAGACGCTCTTCAACACGATGGACGACGGCGTGCTCGTCGTCGACGAAAGCGGACGCATCCTCTACGTCAACGAGGCGATCACCACCTTGCTGGGGGTGAATACTGAGAATCTTGAAGGCACGGACGGCCGCGAGTTGTTGCCGGCGCTGGAGTGGGACGATCTGCTGCAGGAATCACGTTCCGGCCAGGTGGCGACCTTCGAATTCGAGGTCGAATGGCCGCGACCGAGATTCTTGCGCGTCAACACGACTTCACTCGCCGGTGCCGGAACGGGAGCTGCGGGCTTGGCGCTGGTGATTCACGACGCGACGGAAGCGCGGCAGAAAACCTTTGAGGCGATTGAGAGCGAGCGATTGCAGGCCGTCACCTTGCTGGCTGCGAGTGTCGCACACGAAATCGGCAATCCCTTGAACGCCTTGCACATTCATCTGCAACTGCTCGGCCGCGAACTGAAGAAGCTACGGGCGGCCGGCAGCGCCGAGGTGGAAGAGCCGAAAGGCAAGAAGAAGCGAATTCCCAAGATAGTTCCCGGTGAAACGCCGGATGTCGCGCAAGTGGCGGACAAGATGGAAGGTTTTCTCGACGTGGCCAAGGGCGAGATCGATCGGCTTGACTACATCGTGTCCCAATTCCTCCAGGCGATCCGCCCGACCAAACCGAATCTGCAACCCGTTTCTTTGAATGACGTGGTTGCCGACACACTCGGCCTGCTGCGTCCCGAACTGGATAACCGCGGCTTGTTGGTGGAGGAGAAGCTCAGTCCCACGATCCCGGCCGGACCGCTGGATCTCGGTCAGGTCAAACAGGTCTTGGTGAATCTCATCAAGAACGCCATGCAGGTGATGACGCGCGGCGGGGTATTGACTCTGGAAACCGGCGAAGGCATGGACGGCGTGTGGGTGAGTGTGGGCGATACCGGTTCCGGCATAAGTCCCGAGAAACTCAATCGGGTGTTCGAACCATTTTTTACCACCAAAACCAAAGGCAGTGGTCTGGGGTTGATGATAGTGCAACGGATCGTGCGCGAGCACGGCGGCCAGATCGGTATCCAGAGCGAACCCGGGCAGGGGACGAGAGTGAAGGTCTGGCTGCCGCTGGATGAGCGCAAACCGAAATTGCTCGCCGCCCAAGCGCCCGAAAACTAAAGATCCTTCTACTGATGGACGTTCCACAGTTGTTGATAGTCGATGATGAGAAACCGACCCGCGACGGATTGCGCGCGGCGTTGGAGGATCGTTATGACATCTATGTGGCAGAGGATATGGCGTCGGCCAAACGCCTGCTTGAGCAGGAGAACTTTCAGGTGTTGCTGACCGATCTGCGGATGCCAGGGGAAGATGGGATGGAACTCATTCGCGCGGCCAAGAAGATGAACCGCCCGCCGATCTGCATTTTGATGACGGCTTACGGTTCGGAGGATATCGCCGTGCAGGCGATGCGCGAAGGCGCCGATGACTACATTCCGAAAGGCCGCATGCAGCTGGATGAACTTGAAATGCGCATCGCCCGTGCGCTCAAGGGACAACAGCTCGAGGAGGAAAACGTTGAGCTGAAGAAAGAACTCAGCACCAAATTCGGCATGGAGAATGTGATCGGCGAATCGCCGGTCATGAACGAGATTTTTGAGACCATCCAGCAGGTTGCCCCGATGCACTCGTCCGTCTTGCTGCTCGGGGAAACGGGCACGGGCAAGGAAATGGTGGCTAAAGCCATTCACCAACTCAGTCGGCGCGCGAAGAAGCCGATGGTCACGCTGCATTGTGCGGGACTCGCGCCGACCCTCTTGGAGAGCGAGTTGTTCGGTCACGAGAAGGGCGCCTTTACAAACGCCCACGAGCGTCGCATCGGCCGCTTCGAACAGGCCGACGGCGGAACCTTGTTCCTTGACGAGATCGGTGAAATCGACGCCGCGACGCAAGTGAAGCTCCTTCGCTTTTTGGGCGAGCGCACGTTCGAACGCCTGGGCTCGAACAAGACGCTGAGTTCGGATGTCCGCGTGATCTCGGCGACCAACAAAGATCTGGCAGCCTTGGTGAAAGAGGGATCATTCCGCGAAGATCTTTTCTATCGGTTGAAAGTCGTTCCGATCGAGCTGCCTCCATTGCGCAATCGGCTGAGCGACGTGCCGCTCTTGGCCCAGTCCTTCGTTAACGAGATTGCCGAATACAATGGCAAGCCGGTGTCCGGCCTTTCGGCGGAAGCGCTCGACGTGATGATGGCATATTCCTGGCCGGGCAATGTGCGGGAGTTGCGGACGGCGATGGAATACGCGGTGGTCTTCTGTCGGAGTGAATGCATCACCATCCGCGACTTGCCGGCGGAAGTTCGAACCGGCGTGAGTTCGCTTGGCATCGGGCAGGCCAGCGAAGTGCCGGCGTTCACCAGCGAAATGACGGTCAAGGACGCCGAGCGCGAGTTGATCGTCAATGCTTTGAAAGAGTGTGGCGGCAATCGCACCTTGGCTGCCAAGAAGCTCGGCATCAGCCGGCGCACCCTCCACCGCAAGTTGCACAAATACCATTTGGAGGGGTTCTGAGGCGGGCCGTTTCGGCGCCGGTGGAATGAGCAATGCGGACGCTTCAGGAATGGATTCACTCGGTTGAAGAAGGTGCGGGCTCGCACCTGGTGAAATGGCTCCTGTTCGTCGTGGTGCTTGTAGCGATGGCCACGCTTTACAACTACCGCGCGTTCCAACATTTCTCGCATCCCGAGGCGATGGACCAGGCGCAAATCGCGCGAAATCTGTCCGAAGGGAAGGGGTTCACGACCGAGTTCATCCGACCGGCCAATCTGTATTACCTCAACAAGAAGACGGAGGATGTGCACTTGGACAAGGCGCATCCCGATTTGTCGAATGCCCCGCTTTATCCCTGGTTGTTGTCCTGGTGGATGCGCGCTGGCTTTGCGTTCGAAATCGATGGCAGCCAGGAATTCACCGCGTATCAACCCGAGGAGCGAATCGGTTGGTTCAACCAGTTCTGGCTGATCCTCACCGTGCTTGGACTCTGGCTGTTGGCGAAGCAGATGTTCGATGAATTCGTCGCGTGGATCAGCGCGGCGTTGTTGGCGGGGACAGGTCTGCTTTGGGGATACAGCATTTCGGGTTTATCGACCTGCCTGTTGTTGTTTCTGGCAGTGGTTCTGGCCCATGTGTTGACCGCGATGGAGCGTCGTTCGGAGGACGAATCCGGGATGTTGAAGCTGGTGGCCTTCGCGGTCATGGCCGGCGTACTGACCGGGGCGATGGGGCTGACCCGCTACTCAATGTTGTGGCTGATCATCCCGGTGGTGGCTTACTGTAATATCTGTTTTCAGACGCGGGGATTGGTCCTCGGACTGGTGGCGTTGATGGCTTGTCTCCTGACCATCGCACCGTGGATGTCACGCAATTACACCCTTTCCGGAATGCCCTTCGGCACGGCTGGATTGGTCGTCCATGAAGAGGGCGTGCGATTCCCGGGCGATACGGTGCAACGCCTGATGAATCCGGAAAAGCCGGACTCATCGCAAGACGTGCGGCAAGTTGGACTGGGTGAGTATTGGAGCAAGGTGGATGACAACCTCCCCCGCATCATCCAACAGGACTTGCCGCAACTCGGTGGCACTTGGATCGCGGCATTTTTCCTGGTGGGCCTGCTGGTGCCGTTTCGATCGGCCTCCCTGACGCGGTTCCGTTGGTTCGTGGTCGGATGCGTATTCTTGTTTGTCTTGGTGCAGTCGTTGGTGCGAACAGCTTGGGGCGCAGACGTGCGGGTGAATTCCGACGATCTTCTGGTGGTGATACTGCCGTGGGTCTGCTTGTTGGGTGCGGGGATCTACTCGGTCTTGGTCAGCCAGATGGAGGGCAAACAGATCTTTGTGAATCGCGTACTGACACCTTTGTTCGTAATCCTCCTCAGTGCGCCGTTGATTCTCAAACTCATCAACGGCGAACCTCGTCGATTTGCTTACCCACCTTACTATCCACCGATCATCCAAGAGCGCGGCAATTGGCTGGCTACCGACGAACTGGCCATTTCCGACGTGCCTTGGGCGATGGCTTGGTATGGCGACCGTAAATGCGCCTGGATACCGGCCGATTTTGGCGAGGGCTTCATCAAAATCTACCGGCACCAGCCGGTGAGCGCCGTCTACCTGACCTCCTTGAGCCTGGACGGAAGGCTGATCAGCGATCAATTGAAGGGCCGGGACCCGGCCTTCGGGCGATTCGTCGCTGAGGCGGTCGTCAATGAAGAGGTGCCGGACGGATTTCCCCTCAAACACGCATTTGCCGAAGGTTTTCCGTTTCAGCTT
>JBMYQZ010000255.1:0-7555 GCA_049601855.1 Limisphaerales bacterium
GCGCCGGCGAAATCCCGGCAATCGAATGCCTCGATATTCCGGATGACTTCCGATTTGGAGATCCAGAACTGATCAAACTAATCCGACAAGCCACCGAGCCGTTGTTGGAAAGTTTCGAAGAAGAATGAAACAAAGGAGTGGCGGAGAGGGAGAGATTCGAACTCTCGAGACCCTTTCGAGCCCGCACGCTTTCCAGGCGTGTGCCTTCAACCACTCAGCCACCTCTCCAGCCAAAAGATATCAAATGACCTGCGGTCAGGGCCGGCTTAATTCGCACGGAGGTGCGCAAAGGGCAAGATAAATTCCGGTTTCAGCGGGGGCATCGCTTGATTCACGCCCGTTCGCGCTTCAGAATCACCTGCTGTGAACGATAAACCCAAGGTCATTTTCGCCGGTTTGTTCCATGAGACGCATACGTTTCTCGACGAACGCACCGGACTCGATCGATTCACGATCAGCCGCGGCGAGGAACTGCTGACGGCGATGGGCGACAGTTCACCCATGGGCGGGGCCTTGGAATTCGCGCGGGATCATGACTGGGATATCGTGCCGACGGTGGACTATCGGGCGGTGCCCAGTGGAACGGTCACGGATGAAGTCGTCGAGCGATGGTGGAGCGACTTCACGCAGCATTGGCACCCGGATGCGGATGCGATCTTTCTCGTGCTGCACGGGGCGATGGTCTCGGAGTCGTTCCTCGACGTGGAAGGCGAAATCCTCCGGCGCATTCGCGATCTCCGGAACGGGTTGGGGCGCCCGCTGTTTGGCGTCTACGACCTGCATGCCAATTTCACCCCGGCGATGGCGACGCACGCGAATGCCTTGATCGCCTATCGGACCAATCCGCACTCGGATGCCCGGGAGGCATCCGTGCGAGCGGCGAAATTGCTCGATCGCTGCCTTGATACCGGGGAGGTCCCGCACATCCTGTTGCAACCGACCGGACTTATCTGGCCACCCATCGCCACGGGGACGGCCGACGACCCGATGCTTACCTTGGAGAAGCGCGCTCGACAGTTCGAAGGGTCTACTCGCGCACTCTGGGCGATCAACGTCACGGCCGGCTTCGCGTACGCAGACACACCTGACACCGGAGTCAGTTTTCAGACGATCGGCAATGGCGATATCAATCGTTTCCTGAGAATTCTTCGGGAATTGGATGCCGCTGCCAAGAAGCTGGAGGCCGAACGCGTCACGGCAGATCTGCCGGTCGATGCGGTGATCGAGCGACTCGGTGAACAGGTCGAAGGCCTGACTGTCCTGGTGGAACCAGCTGACAACATTGGCGGTGGTGCGCCGGGTGATGCCACTGGTTGTCTACGAATACTGGTGGAACGGGAGATCAACAAGTCAGCTATCGCGATCAATGATCCAGAAGCCGTCGGCGCCCTCGCCGATGCGGAAGTAGGTTCCCAACACACGCTGGCGGTCGGTGGCAAGGGATCTTTGGACCAGGGCCCGGTGGAACTCGAAGTCGAATTGGTTTCACGAAGCGATGGCCGCTTCGAACTCGAAGACAAGCAGAGCCATCTTGCTTCGCTCTGCGGAGACTTCTTCGAGATGGGCAATTGTGCCGTGGTGAAACACAACGGTATCAAAATCCTACTCACCTCGAACCGCACCCCGCCATTCGATCTGGGGCAGTTCCGCAGCCAAGGCATCGATCCTGCGGAGTTGGACGTGATCGTCGTGAAGGCAGCCGTCGCCCATCGCAAGGCTTACGATCCGATCACAGCCCGAACGATCAACGCTGACACGCCCGGCCCCTGCACAAGCAACCTAAGCCGTTTCAACTACGAACACGTTCCCGTTTCACACGATGCAGGCGACCTTTGATTTGGGAGAGGAACCCGACGCACAAATAACGCAGGTGTCAGGCAAACAACTGCACGATCAGCTGGCTGCGTTCGACGAATTCGGCAGTTCCACCATTGTGGAAAAGAGTTCGGGTGTCCCCGTCTACGTGAATGAGTTTTGGACGGCCAAACAACGCGCCGCGCACAGCGTTCACGAGGTTTCCTATCGCGCATGCTTCAAGCCGCAGCTCCCCCGTTTCTTCATCGAACGACTCACCGAAGTGGGCGACCTGGTTCTCGATCCGTTCACTGGTCGCGGTACGACCCTGATTGAAAGCGTCCTGCTCAATCGCCGGGCCGTCGGCAACGACGTCAATCCAATCAGCTCGATGCTGGTGGTGCCGCGCGTCACCCCCCCCACCCTGCAAGCCGTCGGCGAACGGTTGGCCGCACTGGATCTGAGTGAAGCCGAAGAGACTCCCGAAGACCTCTTGACCTTCTATCACCCTGATACGCTTCGGGAGATCTGTGCCTTGCGGGATCATCTAGGCAAACATGACACGGATATCGTCGATCGCTGGATTCGCATGACGGCCACCAATCGACTGACCGGTCATTCACCCGGCTTCTTTTCGGTCTACACAATGCCTCCAAATCAGGCCGTGACGGTCGATCGACAGAAGCTCATCAACGAGAAACGGAAACAGACTCCGGAGTATCGGGACATCAAGAAACTGATGCTGAGAAAGAGCAAATCCCTGCTCAAGGACGTCACGCCGAACAACGAACTCAGTTTCGACCGATACGGCGACGGAACGAAGGTGGCGGTCGGTTCGGCCGATGCCTTGCGACACATTGACGACGGGAACGTGTCCCTCGTCGTCACCTCCCCACCCTTTCTCGACGTCGTGCAATACGCCACCGACAACTGGCTGCGTTGCTGGTTCAACGGCATTGATGCCGATACAATTCCGATCTGGAATTTCCGCAAGGCGGACGATTGGCAGGCGGCGATGACGAAAGTCTTTGCCGAACTGCATCGGGTATTGAAACCAGGTGGACACGTCGCGTTTGAAGTTGGCGAAGTGAAAGGAGGCAAGGTGAAGTTGGAAGATTATGTCATCCCCGCCGGCATCGATGGCGGGCTAGAACCGGAATTGGTGCTCATCAACGCCCAAGAATTCACGAAGACCGCAAATTGCTGGGGCGTCGATAACCAGACCAAGGGCACGAACACGAATCGCATCGTGCTCTTCCAAAAACGCTAGATCTGAAAATCCGATCCCTCCGACGGCTTGCTGCGTTTCTCCAGCACCTTGATGTCCGGCTCGTTGCAGACGACCAGGGAATTGGGGGGCACGCTGTGCAACAGGAAGACGCTCGCGCCGATGGTGGATCCTTCTCCGATCACGACATCGCCACCGACGACGGTCGCTCCGGCATAGATCGTGACCTTGTCTTCCACCGTTGGGTGCCGCTTCTTGCCGCGGAGGGCCTGTCCGGCCGCGAGTGACTTCGCCACCAGGCCGACGCCCTGGTACATCTTCACGTGATTGCCGATTTCGCTGGTCTCACCGATCACCGTGCCGGTGCAGTGGTCGACGAAGAAATGTGAACCAATTCGGGCACCCGGGTGAATATCCAAACCCGTGCGACCATGCGCCCACTCCGTCATGATCCGCGGGATCAACGGGATCTGTTCACGATACAATTCGTGCGCCAGCCGTTGGATCGCAATGGTCTCGATAAACGGGTAGGCAACGATGACCTCTTCCTTGCTCAAGGCCGCGGGATCGCCATTGTAGGCCGCCTCGGCATCGGTCTGCAGGAGCTCCCGCACATCCGGCAGACGCCCCAGAAACTCGTTCGTCAACTCCCGCGCCTCCCGCCGATGATCCGAGGTTCCCTCCCCGTATTTCAGGCTTTTGTCGATTTCATCCTCCAATCGGCCCTGCACTTCGTCCATCAAAGTGGCCGTTTCCACTTTCAACTCCGAGGAATGCAGCGGCTTGTCATCGAAGAATCCGGGGAATACCAAGCGCAACAAGTTGCAGGTAATCGCCTGGATCGCGGTCTTGGAGGGAAGATTCGCACCATCAAGATGATTGATTCCCCCAGCCTTGGCGTAGGAAGCAATCAGGCGATCGGTCAATTGCGTCACCGTCAAACTCACAAACGAAGTATTAGCGAGGGGCCGGAAATAGACAAGGGTGCGACGGTTCATTCACTTGATGTTCCCGGCCGATTGCCGGAGCATTCGCCCGGGTTTGGATACAACAACGGGACAGACAGCTCAATTCGACCTGGTGGTGGCGCTCGATGATGGGCGCAACTTCCAGTTTCGCGTGCCGGAGGGGGAATTCCTATTGGGGCGGGACGAGGACTGCCAGATCCTGCTGCAATCGCCCACCGTCTCCGGTCAGCACGCCCGCATTTCGCTCAGCGAAACCCGTTTCGAAATTGAGGGCCTCGGCAGTACCTCCGGGACGATGGTGGGCAGTCACGAGGTGACCGAAAAACGTTCGTTCGTCTACCCGGCCACAATTCACCTCGGCGCGGTTTCACTGATCATCTCGAGCGAGAGCGTCACCAGTCAGCTGGTCCATACGGTTGCGGAGACAGCGGGCGAGACCCAAGCGGACTCCGTGCCGCGGATCATGTTCAAGCAACCCAAGCGGACGGCGAAGATCGGCGACTACAAACTCGGCGACGAGATCGCCAAGGGCGGCATGGGCAGCATCCTCCAGGCGGAAGACCCGTCCTTGCGCCGGACGGTCGCAATGAAAGTCTTACTCCCCCAGATGGAAGGATCCAGTGAGGCGCAACAGCGCTTCGTGCGGGAAGCCACGGTGCTGGGCCGACTGGAGCATCCGAACATCGTGCCCATCCACGAACTCGGACGAGATGATGCCGGCCGTTTCTACTACACGATGAAAATGGTCAAAGGTCGCACCCTCTATGCGATTCTTAGCGCCATCCAGAAAGGCGACGAGGCGACGATCAAATACTACTCGCTCAGCCGCCTGTTGACAATTTTCAGCCGGGTGTGTGACGCCATGGCGTTCACGCACTTCAACGGCATCGTTCATCGCGACCTCAAACCCGACAACATCATGGTCGGTGAATTCGGTGAGGTACTCGTGATGGATTGGGGGGTGGCCAAGGTCATCGGCGACAAGGCCCAGGAGGATGCGGAGCTCGACCGTTCGAGCGGGCCGTCCAAGATTCCCGATGTGCCCAGCGACCTGACACTCGATGGTGCGGTGGTTGGTACACCGCATTACATGTCGCCGGAACAGGCGACCGGCAAACTCCCTCTCATCGATGCACAATCGGACGTGTTTTCACTCGGCGGAATTCTTTACTCGATCCTCACGTTGAAGACACCGGTCACCGGCAAGTCCGCCGAGGAGGTCCTCACCAACATTGTGAAGGGCAAGATCGAGCCACCGGATAACTTAAACAACACCCAGCGTGGAAAAGCGACGAACGGTGAAAAGCGTTTTCCTCACTGCCCCGGCGGACGCATTCCGCCGGCCTTGTCCGCCGTGGCCATGCGGGCCCTGTCGGTCGCCAAGCCGGATCGCTACCAGAACGTCATGCAACTCGCCGCCGATGTGGATGCCCACCGACGTGGCTTTGCCACGAGTGCGGAAGAAGTCGGTGCGATGGGTCAGGCGTGGCTCTTTCTCAACCGGCATAAACGCGAACTCATTGTCGGCATCCTCATCTGGGTTGGGATTTCCTTCGCAATGCAGGGCGGCAAGGCCTTGAGCACGCTGATGCAATCGCTCCACGTGGTCGTATGGGTCTTGGCCATGGTTGGAATCGTGGCGTTGATTGCACGCGTGCGTGCGCGTGAATTGAAAGCCACCGAAAGCGCGCAACAGGCCACAGGCAAGGCAGAGAAAGCAGCTGCCAGCGAGGCCGTCGCCATGCAGACTCGAGCATTGGCCCAACAGGAACTCGACATTGTTCGGGACAAACTTTTCTCCACCCAAATCGCCTTGGCGCGCACTCATTGCCAAGCCGGGGAGGGTCACGATGCCGTGCGGGTGTTGACTCTCATCCCTGAGACCCAGCGGGATGAACTGGCCGAAAAGGCTCACTCGTTGACGCAATAGTCACTCGCGATTGCGTCCGGCCCAGTGCCAGCCATCCGCAAAGGACTGGCTCACGGCGACCGCCCCAGTCGGCAGCGAAACCTGGCCCGTCTGCCCCTGAGGAAGTCCGGGGTGGTAGAGATAGCCCACGGCATTGCCACCGCGGCCGCTTCTCAGAGGAACGAAGATGATTGGTTCCTTCGCCGATTGATCCAATTCCACAAAGTTGTCGATGGAAACCGGCGGCCATCCATCTCCGAGATCCACCCGCCCGACACGACTACGATCACTCTTGGCAAACTCTACGATCTGATCGAGATACGGTTTCATCCGCGGAACGATCTGATCGGGATACTTCACCTGCTCGACGGTTGAGAGCATCGAGTTCTGGGTGTGCATGACCATGCCTCCCTTCTGGGTATCCACGACGATGATCTCCACCTGCCGGCCGGCGGTATTCGTGCCACAGGAATACGTGTGGCCCAACATCTCCGCACCGAAGTCACGAACCCAATCAGAACGCCCCAGCAACTTCACAAACCGATCCACGGTCAGGCCAGGTTTCAATGGTGCCACGACGAGACGCCCGCCACCTTGGGAAGCCAAGGGCAACAATCGCTGCAGTTGCGCAATCCGATTGCTGGGCGGTTGCTGGCGAAACTCGCGGCAGGCTTCGATGAGATCGGCGGGCAGAGGGGGATTCTTCGCGGCTTCATCGCGCTCCCGGGCAATCAGGAGGGCGGTGTGCAACTTGGCGCCGGCGACAAGATCCGTGCGGACCTTTTCGGAGACCAGCGCCAGTTCGCGCTCGGATTGCTGGGCGATCTTCTCGCGGACAACCGGATCGGACAGTTTGTATCCCGCTCGACAAAGAACGTGGATATTGGTGACTTGATTGAGAAAGAAAGATCCGAGCGCATCCGACGTCCGATACCACTCGGCGACCATCATCTGATCGGAGACGCTGGGAACTTGTGATGACAGTTGGCGCCATCGGGCTTCCATGTTGAGCAAATTCGTTTGGATCATGGCCTGTTCGGCGGCGAGGTGATCGGAGTTCACCTCGAAACGGACCGGATCGCTGGGATCGCCAAGCGCCCTCTTCACGATGCGGTCCCCAAAGTAGGCGCGCTTGTGGCCGGTGGATTTGCGGACATATTCGTCCCATTCACCCGCGACCAGTTTTTGCCGTTGTTCCGGACTGAGGACATTGAAGGCATCCCGGCACAATCGGTGATGCGCTATGCGTTCATGCATCGTGATGTCCATCCAGACCAGCAGCCAGGACTGCAAATCCGACATCACCTGGCGACGTTTCGTCGGTGTGCCCAAAGGAAGTTCCCAAGCCTTGGCAAAGAAGAATCCGCGGAGAACATTCCGCTCGTCGTGCAAGCGCTTGATTTCCGTGGCCCGCGAATCAAGCAGCCGGTTCAATTGTTCCGATTGCGCCGGGGAAAGTAGTTTGGCCGCGTGTCGACGGATTCCGTGAACGAAACTCATCGTCTTCGTCTGTGAGTCTCGTCCCTTCTTCAGCTGAGTCTCGATCGGATCCATGAACGCAGCGAACTCCGGAAGTTCGTCATGATAAACCGGGTTCGTTTCCACGTGGGCTCGCGCGGTTTCCAAGGGTGTCTGCCCGAGGACAAACATCGAGGA
>JBMYQZ010000256.1:0-7541 GCA_049601855.1 Limisphaerales bacterium
CCGTGCCCGCAGAGTATGAAATCAACCGTATTCGCTCGCTCATCGACGCCATGTCCCAGGACGTGGCCGGCTTCCAGGACAAGCTGGGCGAGGTCGAGACGACGGTGAAGACCAAGCGCGAGGAGACCCGGCGTCTGGAAGCCTCGATCGCCGAAGACCTGCGCGATCTCGTCACGGAAAAGAACATGCTCGCCCGGGAAGGCGACGAGTTCACCGTTCGGGGCGTGGGCTATCGACGCGACCAGGTCGAAGTCAGCGCCAAGGCCCGCATGGCCCGGATCAAGCGTCATCAGTCGACGCTTGAACTGCTCGCGCAAGCCATCGCGCCGTTGGAGCGCGATGTTGCGGATGGCCGTCGGCGTCTCGCGGAGGCCGCTTCGGCGCGGGATGACAAATTGCGCGAACTGGACCTGTTGACCGCCGAGTTGAAGAACGCCGAATTGCGCGGCGATCTCGCCGAACTGACCAAACCGCTCAAGACCGACGTGATCAACCGCTCGCGAGGCGAATTGGCCGAATCGTTGGAGGCCTTTTCCCGCCGGGTCCGCCGCGAACAACGTCGCGTCAATGCCGTCACCAACAACGCCTCTCCCGCGTTGATCGAACACGTAAACCCGTCGCGACCGGAGGTGATGGACGAACTGGAATCGTTCCTCTCCACCCATCAACTGGAGACCCAGGAAACGCAACCCGCCCATCAGGAATGATCCGAGACCGGGAAGGACAGCGCGGCGAAGTGATCGTGACAGCCCTGCCACGCCTGCGCCGCTCGCGTCCTTCCCCTCGGACTGCTTCATGCTCCCGCCCGTGCTCGACACCTTGTTGATACCTTGCCACAAAGACCACGACGCCATGCCGCAGCTGGGAATATTTTGGGTTTATCAAAGACAGGTGTTCGGCCGGGCGCGAGCGCTGGCTGACGGCGAAGAGTCTCAGCCGGGATTGCTGGACAGCCCCGACGATCACGTGTCGCTCTGGGAAGACCCAACAATGCAGATGCCCGTGCCCGTCCACCTGGAATACACCGACGTACCGCGGGGCCGGGTGGTTTTCTCCACCAAGGACCGGCGCGCGATCATTTACTTGGATGCGTCGCTCTCCGATGTGGCGGTGCGGAAGCGGATCCGTTCGTTCTTTGACGTGACGGACATTCCGGTCACGTGGAAGGAAGACCCGCATTACACGACGGACGCCCGTAAGCTAAAGGCCATGCTCGACCGTGAATTCGGTGACGTGCCGCCTGCCACTTAATTCAACGCATGCACGCCAACAGGCCTTTGCATTGCCAGCACCGTCGCCAACCCTAGAATCTTTGCGCCCCGCACACACATGGACAAAGTAACGAGAATCGATCCCGACTTTCCGGAAGCGTTGCTGACCGGCGACTCGCCCCGGGCGCTGGATCCGCCGCTCCGTTTCGGTGCGTGGGAACTCGTGGCCTTGGTCAATCGCAGCAACTTCAGTCTCGTCGCTGAAGGACGTTCGGTCACCGACGGCGAACGCGTGGCGGTGAAGATCTGTTCGCAGGCCGCCGACAGCGAACGCTTCTGGCGCGAGGTGGAATATGCCCGGTCCATCAACATCGCCGGCGTGGTGAAGATCCGCGACGCCGGCCGGATCAAGGGCGGACGGCCGTATCATGTGACGCCGTGGATCGAGGGGCCGTCGTTGGCAACCTTCCTGCGCGACCCGGCGGTCCCGCTCGACCGACGCCTAGACGCGGTGGAGGAGTTGTGCCGTCTGATGGGTGTGCTGCATGAGCGGGGCATCACCCATCGTGATCTCAAACCGTCCAACGCGATGATGGGCACCGACGGCGAAGTGGAGTTGCTGGACCTCGGCCTGGCGCACGACGAGCAACGGGCTGACCTCACCCACTCGGGGCACATGGTCGGCGGGACGCGCGGTTACTTCCCGCCTTGGACGGATCTGGATCCTTCGCTGATCAAACATCACCGGAAGCAATGGGATGTCTATTCGCTTGGCGTGATGCTGGCAGGAACGTTGACCGGCGAATGGCCGACGACGGAGCACGATCCCGATTTCAAACCCGACGCGGCGCGGCGACACCTGGCCCGCGCGTTGCCGGATGATCGGCGCTTTGACGATGTCGTAACCCGATGCCTCGCCGATCATCCGGAAGAGGCCTTCGCCCATGCCGACGAACTCTATCGCGCCTTGCGGAAGTGTCGTCGCGTCGCCGAACCGCGGCGTTCACGCACAACGGTGACGGCCTTGTTGCTCGCCGCCCTGGGGATTGGCGCGTGGTATGTCGGCCGACCGGACAAAGTCGACAATCCTCCCACACCCGGACCGGTCGCGGCGACCAATGCCCCCGCCATCGTTTCAGGCCCGACGACGCAGCCGCGTCCGGACCCTGCGATCCTCGACCTGCGCCGCGCCGTGGTGCCGATCAACGTTTCACCCTCCGGCGCGACGTTGAAGATCGTTGATCGCAGCGCCAAGGACGCGGTTGTCCGCGAATGGCCGGCCGTGACCAATCGCGTGGAATTCGAACTGCGCTCGGATGACGCGAAACAATACGAACTGATCGCCTTCAAGTTCGGTTACCGCACCAACACCCAACCCGTCGGACCGGACTCCGGCGAGATCAACGTGCATTTGGAATCCTTGTCCGTCGGCCTTCCGACCGCCTCCAAGGAAAAGCCATGGAGCAACACCCTCAGCATGCCTTTTGTCCCGCTGCCCGGCCGGGGCCTCATCTGCGTTTACGAGACCCGGCGGCAAGACTATGAAGCCTTCGCGGAGGGACAACGGTTCGTGAACCGTTCGTGGCGCGACGCAACCTATAAGAATGCGCCGGCCGGACACGAGCCGGATCATCCGGTGGTGATGGTGAGTTGGGAAGATGCCAAGGCCTTCTGCGCCTGGCTCACGCAACGCGAGCGAGACGCCGGAGTGATTCCACCCGGCGCACAATATCGTTTGCCCAGCGACGCGGACTGGAGCCTGGCGGTTGGTTTAAAGGAAGCGGCCGAAGGTTCGCCCAAGGACAAGGACCGCAAGGTCGGCGCGGTGTATCCCTGGGGCAAGACCTGGCCGCCGCCGGAAGGCGCGGGAAACCTCGCGGACCACGCAACCCGGGAAAAACTCGGCGAGTTCCACGTGGTCGCCGGCTATCGTGACGGCTACGCCACCACCGCGCCGGTGGGCCGCTTCAAGCCCAACGCCCTCGGCCTGCATGACCTGGCGGGCAATGTCTGGGAATGGTGTGAAGACGCCTACGATCCCAAACGCCCGACCCATCGCGTCCTGCGCGGCGGCTCGTGGAATTCCCGCTACGATCTCACGTCGTCGCACCGCGACTATCAGTCCCCCACCTACCGCCGAGCCCTATATGGATTCCGGGTGATGTTGGTCGGCGCAACGGAAGGCGAGGTCGGTTCGGCCAAACAATGAGCAACGCCATGGAACCCAAGCCCCAACCCGGACTTTTCCCGGTCACCGCGCCGAGTTTTGCGGACGCGGTGATCCGCGGACTCGACGAGGGCTGGCAACGCTTCGCGTGCGACTACACGGGACCGGCGATCCGCTTTCTGCAGGCCTTGGGCGCGGGCGACGATGCGGAAGATCTCTGGCAGGCGTTCTTTCTCAAGTTCCTGGAGAAGGAGCGCCTCGCCGAATACACGATCGGGAAAGGCCGCTTTCGCTCCTTCCTCATGACCTGCCTGCGCAATCATCTGCGCGATCACTATCGTGGTGAGCGCGCGGAGAAACGGAACGTCGATCAGACCCGTTCCCTGCACACCCCCTTGTCTGGCACCGATGGCGACGAGAGCAGTCTGCTCGACATCCTCGCAGCGGCCGACGAAGCCGCCCTGCAACGCCGCGTCATGGAAGTGCGCGACACGATCAAGTTCCTGCTCAACGACTATCCCGTCGCGACCGAAGCCGCGACTTATCGCGAATGGTTCTGGAAGAGCAAAGGGGTGAGCGACGAGGAATTTGCCCGGGCGCACAAACTGACCCGCAACCAGCTGAACGAACTCCGCAAGCGCGTGGAGAAACACCTCCGCCACCGCGCGGATGAATCGGAAAGATAAACCAGCACCGTGCCTATGAAGAAAGAGTTGCCAAAAAGGATTGTTAGATTGGAAGAAGGTCAGTGGCGGATTAGTTCCGACCAGGGACCATTGAATGCATCCGAACAGGAGGAATTGAAGGACTACTTCGATGAGATCCGCTTTCCCTATCGAATGTTTGATGGGCGGCCTTGCGTTCCCCCTTGCGTTCCCGAAACCGTATCTTGGGAGACGATTTTCGAGAGACTGGAGTTCTTTTATGACGGACAAGCGGAGGTTTATCCGTTTTGAGAACGTGCAATGCCAGACGCTCCACACGTCCACCAACTCACCCGTAACCAGTTGAACGACCCACGCGAACGCGCGGATGAGTTCGAAAGGTGACCCCATGAGCAAGAATGACAACCAGACCACCCTGGCCATCTCCCCCGAACTGGACCATCTGCAACGCCGCCTGCTGATCAGCAAACGCTGGCTCGACGCATTTCCGGAGGCCCGGCCCGATCCCTGCCTGATCCGCCGCACCCTTGAAGGCGAGGGAGAATTGGAAACCTGCCCCCTGCGCAGTGCAACGATCGTCGGCCGACACGGCGACGGCATGTTTCGCTATCCGCCCGAAATGGAATCCATGAGCCGCCAACACTTCCGCATCCTCGTCACCACCGACGGACGCTGCTTCGCGCAGGTCTGCGAAAACGCGAAGAACGGCCTCCACGTCAACGGCCGCGAAGTCACCTCCCGCCGCCTCATCCACGGCGATCAAATCTACGCGGGCGGCGAGGAATTCGTCTTCGCGGAACAGACCCCTTCCCGCGGTTAAGGATCATTTAGCAGACAACAAACGACCGAGTTGGTGCTGCTTTACGGCAAAAAAAAACGATTTGCAAACCATCCAGAACGAACGAACCATTCAGCGCCGAAACCAATCCATGACTTGTTCGACCAAATGAAAGACTGACACACCATGGCGAGAGAACTGACTTGGAAAAAGGCCATCGACAAGGTGTTGGCCGCTTCACCTGAACCGCTTCACTACAAGGAGATCACCGAGAATATCATCTCGGACGGCCTGCGCACGAGCCTCGGCGCGACACCCGCTGCGACGGTGAACGCGCAGATCTCTGCTTCAATCAAGAAACAGGGCGACGAATCGCCGTATGTTCGAGTTGCCAAGGGCACCTTCACCCTCGCCAAGAAGGCACTCCCCGCTGGCTCGACGCAGAAGCCCGAAGCTCAGGCGCCTGAGCCCGAGGAGGAGGAAGAGCAGTATGCGATTGTTTCATCGTTCGGGATGTTTTGGCGGCGCGAAGCCATCGAGTGGGTGTCGACGCCGCGGCTCCTCGGGATGCAGCAGATTGGAGCCACCGCGGTCGACTTCACCAGGCAGTTGGGCATCTACCTTCTCTACGATGGCCGCGAGGTCATTTACGTCGGCCGGACGACGGATCGGCCCCTTGGTAGACGACTCTACGAACACACCATCGACCGCTTGTCCGCGCGCTGGGATCGCTTCTCCTGGTTCGGTCTGCTTCCCGTCTCGGAATCAGGATCACTGGGCCAACTCCCCGCAACCTTCGACGCCACCAAGATGATTCCCGCACTTGAAGCCATCCTGATCGAAGCCCTTGAACCGAGGCAGAACCGGAAGCGAGGAGACGACCTTGCCGCCGTCGAGTACCTCCAACAGGAAGATC
Source organism: Limisphaerales bacterium (assembly GCA_049601855.1). Lineage (GTDB taxonomy): Bacteria > Verrucomicrobiota > Verrucomicrobiia > Limisphaerales > JAYPXF01. Next base: position 5,738 of record JBMYQZ010000256.1, read on the forward strand.
CCGCCATCAAGAAGAAGATGGTCAAGGACACCCTCGAAACCGCTCTCAACAAACTGTAGTTGGAACAGGATGCGGCTAAACGGAGATCGCTCCGCAGCAAGTGACTGAAGAATGATGACCAAAGGAAAAACGATAAACTTCGCCGCGCTGTTGCTGTCGGTATTGATTCCGTCCGTTTCGTACGGTGCACAGCCCTCGACTCAATTGATCCAGGAAATTTCCACGCTCTCCTCGTCGCAGTTCTACACGAACTTCGCCCTGCTCCGGACGATGCTTGAGGGTGAATGGAATCAAAAGGTATGCGATCAGTTTTCCTATTACGACGGCGTCAATCTTCAACTGGTGAAGCGCTATCGCGAGAAGCTGAAAGACGACAGGATTTGGGGTCCGTTCTTTCGGAAGAAGTATTCCGTTCATGTGGAGACCTACGAATCCCTCAAGCCCTTGATTGCAAAGAGGCGCGGTGGCATGGCGCTCACTGATGCGGATCGAACGTTGCTGAAAAAACTCGATCAGCGAATCTACGAAGAACTGATCAAATAAGATGACGACCGATGACCATGACATGGGGGCCTTCAAACTCGATCCGGAAGCGCGATCCTTCCGCCTGACCGGATATCGGTGGTGTGATCTTCCCGTGTTTCTCATCGTTCTGGTCCTGGCGGTTTGCCTGGCCACGGGATTCAATCTTGTTGTGTTCTTCGGACTCTCGTTTTTGTCTGCTGACATGCAGCGTGTGGCCTCGGGCCTCTTACTTGGACTTTGCCTGGGATATCTGCTGGGTGTCCGGATCGGCGGGCAAAGGACGAAGACCGGCGCGCCACAAAGGACACCAGCCGGCGACCTGCCACTTCCGCCGCTTTCCGATCGGGTCAAGCGAATGGCCCTGGAGCCGGACGGCTTCATTGCCGCAATCAAAGCCTGCCGCGAAGAGACCGGGGCGGGGCTCAGGGAGGCAAAGTCCGCCGTCGAAGCCTACCTGCAAGAAGAACGATCCTGACCTTTGCAAATCAAGATGCCCGACACGATACCACACCGGCAATATCTGGACGATGTTCCACGGGAGATCCAGGACCTGCTCCACGAGGGCAGAGGAGACGAAGCGGTAGAGCAGCTGGTGGCGCGGAAGGGCCTCGGGAAGATGCAGGCCGCCATGGAAGTCGCCCGCATCTGGTCCCGTATGAATGCGAACTTCCCGGATGCCGTGCCGGATCTGTCTCCCGGATCCGCCGGCCCGGCCTCAAGCAGGAAGACGATCCTCGTGTGGACCTTCATCATCATGCTGACCTTGATCGGAGCCGTCATGACCTTCTTTGGTGCTCGCGGACTGATCCGCGCCCATGCGAGCAAGGGTTGGCCGACCGCTTCGGGCAAGATCATGACGTCTTCCGTCGAGCGCCACCGCAGTTCCAGCAGCAGTGGCAGCGGCAAGAGCGGCAAGAGCAGCACCTCGTATCACATCAGGATCAAATACGCGTTCGAAGTGGATGGGAATCCCTTCACCGGAACCCGGGTCGGCTACGGGGACAGCATTGGCCGGGAAAGCTCGGGCTACGCCAACAAGGTCGTCAGGCGATTTCCCAAGGGAAAAAAGGTCACCGTTTACCACCTGCCCGGCAATCCGGCGGAATGTTTGCTGGAACCCGGGATCAAAAGCCACGCGTTCATCCTGCCCGGCATCGGGCTGCTCCTGTTTTTCATCGGCGGCGTGTTGATGGCGCTTGGCCACCTGGCCATGGCGTTCGAGCCTTTGCTCTTTGTGGCGCTTGGTTTGTTGGTGGCGGGCAACGGCTTTTTCAAACCC
>JBMYQZ010000257.1:0-7529 GCA_049601855.1 Limisphaerales bacterium
TCGGAAGACGGTTGGACCGCTTCCGGCGATCGTTGGATGCGTCGTAATTGATGGTTGGTTGGTCGGCCGAACTTGTAGTCAATCCCAGCACGGCGGATATATCACCCAAATACCTGCGATTGTTCAAGTTAGAAAGAACCTTAGGGAGGAGGTGAATCTAAGCCAAAATGTCACTCACAACCCTTCCAGACAGATCCGTCAGCCGGTAATCCCGCCCCTGAAAACGGTGGGTCAGCGATTCGTGATCGATACCAAGCTGATGCATCATGGTCGCGTAAAGGTCGTAGACGCTCACCGGATCCCTCACTAAATTGAAGCACCATTCGTCCGATTCCCCGTAGCTGAGACCAGGTTTAATACCGCCCCCGGCCATGAACATCGTGAAACATCGTCCGTGGTGATCGCGGCCATATTTCACGTGTGAGGGATTCGAGCCTTGCGAAAAAACGGATCTTCCAAACTCCCCGCCCCAGATGACCAAGGTATCTTCCAACAGTCCCCTCGCCTTCAGATCCGAAATCAAAGCAGCCGTGCCTTGATCTGTCTGACCGCACTGACGTGGCATGTCTTTGGGAATGTCGAAGTGCGCGTCCCAGCCGCGATGGAAGAGTTGGATAAATCTCACCCCACGTTCCGCCAGTCGTCGGGCCAACAAGCAGTTGTAGGCGTAGGATCCCGGCTCCTTTGCCTCATCACCGTACCGAGCAAAGGTCGACTCGGGTTCGCTGGCAACATCCGTCAGTTCTGGCACCGAGGTCTGCATACGAAAGGCCATCTCGTATTGTGAGATGCGCGTGCGAATCTCCGGATCACCAAATTCCTGAAAGTTGATTTCATTCAGTGCCGCGATGTCGTCGAGTGTCTGACGGCGCAGCTCCTTCGTAACCTTTGGCGGGTTGTTCAAATACAGCACTGGCTCATGCGCGCCACCAAAGCGCACGCCTTGAAACTTGGACGGCAAAAACGCGTTCCCCCACATCCGATCGTAGATCGGGATGCTCGATGGCTTGCCATTGGACACCATCACGACAAACGCTGGCAGGTTCTGACTCTCACTCCCCAAGCCGTAAGCCACCCACGCACCTGCACTTGGACGTCCGGGAAACTGCAGACACGATTGCATGAAGGTCGCCGCCGCATCGTGATCGATCTGCGGCGTGGTCATCGACTTGATGATGCAGAGGTCATCCACCACCCGCGAGGTGTGCGGCAACAACTCACTCACCCACGCCCCGCTCTGTCCATTTCGGTCGAACTTCCACGGCGAAGCCATCACCGGAAAGGCGACCTGCCCCGCCGTCATGCCGGTGAGGCGTTGATTGCCGATCACCGACTTGGGGATCTCCTTGCCGTGCATCGTTTCCAGGAACGGCTTGTAATCGAAGGTCTCCATCTGCGACGGACCTCCGTGTTGAAACAGAAAGATGACCCGTTTGGCCTTCGGCGCAAATTGAGGAAAGCCGCTGCGTCCTGGCAGGTTGGCCCGGTTTTGCGCCGCGAACCCGTCACTCGACAGAAGCGTGCTCAAGGCCGCTGCTCCAAGTCCGGTTCGGCCAAAGAAACTGCGACGCGTCATCACGACACCATTACAACTGTTTCTGCAGTTCCGCCAGATCCCCGTGCGCTACTTCCAGGATCTCGCCCACCATTTTGGATGCATCGAGGCGATCGTAATTCCCAACGTCACCAACGATTCCGTTCAATTTGCCTTTAACCACCCGTTGACGGAACGCCGGCAAGTCCGAAGAGAGACCGATCGCCTCATTCATGTCCATTTGTCCGGCGACGATGCCGGACCGTCGGGACGGCCACCATTGGGCATCCAAGAGTTGCGGATTAAAATACTCCACCAAGGCCGTCTCCACTCCTCCTGCATGTTGATCTCCTCGCTCCCCGGCGTATTCGATCAGCGGTTCGTGCAGCCAACGAAAGGCCATCGGTCGCACATCACTCTTCTTCATTCCGTCCTGGATCGCCGTGCGATGAACAATCGAGCCATGCACATCCACCACGTAGAACGCCTTGGCCTTGCTCCAGACGGCCAACGCGTCCAGATAGTTGGCCACATACTCAGTGGTCAGCTCGGGCGACAGGTCGATGCTCAAGCCGAACGGAAGCCCCCAGGTCAGATGTCCGTATTCTGCGGGCGGCGCAATGCCCAGATCCTGATTGGATTCCGCCAACTTGCCGAGAATGCCGTAGCTCTGAATCGTATCGGTCATCAAGGGCAGATGCGGGCCGTGCTCCTCCACCGCCGTATCCACGCTGAACGCCAGAATCGGTTGATCCAAGGTGCAGCGATTCTGTTCCCGAGGCAATTCCACCAACGCGAAGCCCACGTCTTCGCCCGTATCAAACGAATACGGAAAGCACTCCAGTATCCTTTGCAAAATGCGCTCCTTCAGCCCGCCGCCCAACGCTTCGTGATACAATGGTGGCAACACCATCGGCCCCAACTCGGCCAATTGCTCCGCCGGCGTTCCCAGCGAGCAGATTGGAAGCACAGGAGTCACGTTGCGAATCTGATCCTCCAGATTTGGCAAGGTGTAGCCAGTTAACAGCCACCCCTCGTTGATTCTCTTCGGAAGGTAATCTTCTACGAATGACATCAGTTCTTTTCCGGTTGCGCCGTAGCTCCCTTGAGAACATCCGCCTCCCAGGCCTCGAGCGTCTGCTTCATAGCAGCAACGCGCTGGGGAAACTTCTTGGCCAGGTTGTGTGTTTCGTTACGACTCTTGCTGAGGTCAAACAGCGCGAGTTTGTCACGTCCGTCCGCCGGCCGGTCCCAGTCCAGATTAGGGTAAGCGAGAACCTTCTTCTTGGGCTTGCCTCCGTTGATGACGAGTTTCCAATTTCCGTCACGCATCGACCTGGCCTCGCCGTATTGCCAGAAGAGTTTCCGGGGTTTCGGAGCCGCCTCGTCGAAGAGCACGGGAGTCAGGCTGACCCCGTCGCTGTCCGGCCGTGCGGCAACGCCCGCGATCTGAAGCAGCGTCGGCATGACATCAATCGTGATGGCCAGTTGATCGGTCGTGCTCCCGGCCTTGATTCGCCCCGGCCACCAGGCCAACGACGGAACTCGATGGCCACCTTCCCAGAGCGTTCCTTTCATTCCGTACAATCCGGCGCAAGATCCAGGCCCCGTTGCACCGTTGTCGGAGAAGAACATCACGAACGTATTTTTCGCCAAGCCGAGATCTTCCACCGTATCCAACACCTCGCCCACTCCCTTATCCATCTCGAGCATCATCTCGGCGTACGCGCGGGCCGCGTGCTTAGGCTCGCGATGATTGTAGATCAATTTGTTCTCTCCCTCATTGCGAACGGGCGGATCATTCGGTCCCTGATACGGATCGTGCGGCGCTTCATGGGCGATGTAGAGGCAGAACGGCTCGTCCTTGTTTTCACGAATGAAGTCGACCGCATGTCTGGTGATCAGATGCGTCGTGTATCCCTTTTCCCTGGTCTTCTTGTTCTGGTGCCACCAATCGAACACACCGGCACCATCGATATGTCGGTGAAAGTCCACGTTGCCACTCACGTAACCGACATACTTCTCGAAGCCTTGGTAGGTCGGATTGTATTGTTCCTCGTATCCCAGGTGCCACTTGCCGAACATCCCCGTCCGATAACCCGCGTCACGCAACAACTCGGCAAACGTCGTCTCCTTCATCTGCAGACCGTGATGCCGATTGCGATTGAAGGCAGCGTAAACAACACCCGCAACTCCCGCCCGCTGCTGATATCGTCCAGTCAGAAGCCCCGCCCGCGTCGGCGAACAAACCGGCCCGCTGGAATGAAAGTCCGTGAACCTCATTCCCTCCCGCGCCATGCGATCAAGGTTCGGCGTCGGGAAGTTTTTGCCGCCATAGCAACCAGCATCTCCGTAACCCATGTCGTCCACCATGATGACAATCAGGTTTGGGCGGGCGGCATAGACCACAGATGAACACAGATACACACAGATCAGAAAGAAGGTTGTGAGGTATGGATGTCTGCCCTTACGCGATCGCAGCGAATCGTGGCATAGGCGGCTCGCCTGTGTTCTCAGGCGGGCCGCCTGAGTAACGGATCTGTGTTTATCTGTGTCCATCTGTGGTTTATTTCGAAATCGGCTGGGAAATCCGCAGGTACGCGAAGAAATCCCGCAGTTCCTGATCGCTCAAGCCGTGCAGCAATCCTTCCGGCATCAGGCTGCGTCCCATCGGCTCCAGCTTCTTTACCGCCTTGCGCTCCACGCGAATGTCTTCACCGGTCATCCCGCGAAGGGCGACGACCTGGGAATCCTGATCCGTCAGGAATCCGCTGAGACTCCGACCATCCCTGGTGTTCAAGGTGACATACTCGAACCCTTCTCGAATTTCCGCGTTCGGGTTGATGACACTGATCAGGAGCGTGTCCAGATTCCCCCGCTGATACGGCGTGAGATCCGGACCGATGTTCCCACCCTTGTGAAACAGCTTGTGACAAGCCGCACAGCGCAGATTGAACGCGGTCTCTCCCGCGTAAGGATTCCCCGTCCCCTCGCCCAACACATTGCGCACCTTCTTGATCAGTTGATTCGCTTCACCCGCGCTAGTCCGTACCACCGTTCCCAACTTGGCGGCGACTTGCCTGCGAATGGCCTCGTTCTCATGCCGCCGCAAACGATCCGCCACGTTCGGCGGAAGATCGGAAATCCTCCCGCTCGCAATCAAATCCGCCAGGCGTTCCGTCCAGTTCTCCCGACTGAGCAACACGTCAAACGCGGCCGAACGAACGTCCCCTTCATACCTGGCGAATTGTGAGAGGATCGACGACCCGACACTCTCGTCATCAAAGGCCGTCAACGCCGCCAGCGAAACACGCTGCAATGCGGGAGTCCCGGATGCCATTGAAACCTTCAGCAGAATCGGCATCGCGTCCGCTGCCTTGATCTCGCCCAAGGTCCGCGCCACCGAGATGCGTTCCGGCTCTTTCGCCTTGGTGTTCTCCAACACTTTCAAAGCCTCCGCCACAGAATCGCCCTCACCCAGACGCAGGCGCATCTCCAACGACGACCGGCCACTGTCGATCAGGGCCTTGGCCAATTCCTTCGGCAGAGCCGCCATGCTGCGACCGGCAAACGCCAGTTCGAAACCCTTCAGCATTTCATCAACCTGTTCCTTGGAATCGGCAACGGCCAGCAAGCGCGCCGCGCCCTGCAGATCCTGGTTCCGTCCCTTCGCCGCCAAGGCCCGCATGACGCGCTGAAGGATATGTTTCGTGACCATCCGTTCCCGACGAAACTCCGCGTCTTCAAAAAGCTTCATCACACCGGCGCGATCGCGATCGAAGTAGGCCTCCAACACCCACCAACACAACAGCGGCACGTAAAGATCATCGACATCCTCCGAGCGCTTCAACAGTGCGGACACGAGCTGCAAAGCCTGATCCGAGGGCAGGCGCCGGGCGGATCCCGCCATCTGCGAACGCACCTCGGCATTCTTTTCGTAACGCGCCTGCTCCAGGATTGCCTCCAACAGCTTGGCTTTCGCCCGCTTCGGCCCGTCCTTCAACTCACCAAGGCTGTCGATCAACCCCAGCGTCGTCCGCTTGTTGGCGAAGCCGACGTCATCGCAGATGAGACGAACCGCCCAGTAGCGGACGGGAGCATACTTGTGACGCAAGGCGTTCAGCGCGCTGCGATCATCCAGACCAAAGGCCTGATACAGGGCCCAGAGCGCTCCGAGAGATTCGAAGTCGTCACCACTGGCAATCACGCGTCGCAACTTCGCCGCTGACGACCAGTCCTTGCGTTCGCCCAACAATCGAACCGCCGTGTGTCGATGCCAGCGATTCGGGTGCTTCAAGAGGCCAATCAGTTCGTCCGACGATTTGGCGTGCAGATTCAGATCAGTCGCCAACTTCTCCTTCTTTCCGCGCAGCCGGAAGATCCGCCCGGAGGTCGGATCGATCTGGCTTTGGTAATGCTGCCCGTGCGCGATGTAGTGCTCGTAGAAGTCCGCCACCAGCACAGATCCGTCCGGCGCATTGCCGATATAGACCGGCCGGAAGGCAAAGTCGTCCGAGGTCAGAACCTTGCCAATGTCGGAGGTCTTGAAGGTCGCCCCGAGTTCGATGCGCTTGCTGGCGATCACGAAGTTGTGGAGCGGATCCACGGAGAGGAACGAATTCTGGTATTTCGCCGGCAAGGCCGTGGATTCGACCAACGTCGCAAAGTGAGTGAAGCGCGGAACCTCCTGCACCGTGGGCATCTTGGGGAAGTTGCCAAACGCGAAGGGATTGCGCGGCGGACCAAACTTGTTCGGCGTCGTCCCCTGCATCAGGTGCATGCTGCCCTGCATGTAATGGAAGCCACGGGTCTTCCCGCCGTTGTTCCCCGTGTAAAGCCGACCACCCGCGTCCAGTTCCAAGCCAAAGTTGTTACCGCCCCCTTCCGAGAAGAGTTCGAAGCGCCGCGTCTCCGGATGATAACGCCAGACCATGCAGCCTTGGAAATAGACGCCAGCCGCGTTCGGCGGATCGACGCCCGGCCGCGTGATGTGACAACTGGTCGTGCTGCCCTGAGCACCGTAGAGCCAGCCGTCCATTCCCCACACGAGCCCATTGGCCACCGAGTGCGTGTCTTCCATTCCGAAGCCCTTCAGATGCACGACCGGCGGACCGTCCGGAACGTCGTCAAAGTTCTTGTCCGGATAGAAGAGCAGATAAGGCGTGTGCATCACCCATACACCACCGCGACCACGAATCGCCGCGTTCGCCATGTTCAAGCCATCCTGAAAGACTTTGTGTTTGTCGTATTTGCCGTCGCCGTCCGTGTCTTCGTGGATCGAGACAATATCTCTTCCCGGCGTGTGATTTGGCGGAGCCGGCGGCACTCGATCGTAGTGCGAACGATAGTAACGATCGCGGCTGACCATCTTCAGCCCCGCCGGATACGGATACTGCCGGTATTGCGCAACCCACAGCCGGCCCCGGGAATCGAAACTGAAATGCGTCGGCTGCGCGACCAACGGCTCCGCCAGCATCAGGTCCACCTCCAGATCATCCGCCGCCTTCATCTTCGCGAACGAATCGGCGGGAGAAAGCTTCTCACCGTGTACAAACTTTGCCGCCTCACCCAGCACGCGATTGGATTCGTGAAACTGGTCGTACGCCGCCAGCTTGGGCTTCGTCTTGAGCACACCGCCAAACGACGGCTTCCTGCCGACGTGAAACTCCCAATCGCCCTCGAAGACGCACTCCCAGAAGTAATTCATCACGAACGGTGCCTCCGTCAGAAAGCCGCCCTTCCCCTTTGGGTTGTAAATCCGCACGACAATTTCGTTCCACCGATCCTTCACCAGCGTGCCGGAAGGAATCTTGTGGCGATGATTGCCCTCGCGACCGTCTTCGAAGCTGGGCGGAAACGAACCGCCCGTCCCGATGGACTTGCCGTTGACGAACACCTCATGCGCCCCCGCAACACCGCGGAAATTCATGATCGTGGACTCACCCCAGAGATCACGATCGTGGCGCGAGAAAAATGAAGGGTGAGGTTTCAGCCA
>JBMYQZ010000258.1:0-7518 GCA_049601855.1 Limisphaerales bacterium
GGGTTACAGAAGCTGGAGCGGGTGAAGGGAATCGAACCCTCGTATGCAGCTTGGGAAGCTGCCGTTCTACCATTGAACTACACCCGCATCCGCGGTCGGAGTTGGTAACATGTCGGGAAAGGGGTGGGAAGGGCAGAAGTCAGGAGGGTAGTGATCGTTATTCAGTAATCAGTGGGGGCGATCAAACGGACGCGCAGGCTTGTCCCTCCATTGGGGTGCATTTTAACTCGGACCGGGGAGCTTCCCCTCCAGGAAACGTGGTGGACGACGTCCGTGTCAGGCGGTGCCGGTGAGCATTCTCCGGAGGTAGTCGTTTTCCTGGGTGACTTTTTCGAGGGGGCCGTCGGCAATCACTTTGCCGTGGTCGAGGACGATGATTCGTTGGGCCAACTTGAGCAGCTCAGGGCGGTGGGTGGTGAGGATGGTGGTGCGGCTTTGGCAGAGGACGGCGAGGGCCTCCGTGATGGCTTGTTCGTTGCGCGCGTCGAGGGCACTGGTGGGTTCGTCGAGGAGGACGAGGCGGCCGGGCTTCAGGAAGGCGCGGGCGAGGGCGATACGTTGGGATTCGCCGACGCTCAGGCGTGCGGCACCTTCGCCGATCACGGTGTTGTAACCGAATTCGAGTTCGCTGATGAATTCGTCGGCGCGGGCGGCGCGGGCGGCGGATTGGACTTCTTCCTTGGTGGCGTTGGAGTTTGCCCAGGCGATGTTTTCCGTGACGGTGCCGGGGATGAGGATGGGTTCTTGTTCGACGTAGATGGCTTCGCGGCGGATTTCTTGGGGTTCGATCTCGCGTGCGTTTCGGCCGTTGATGTTGATGCTGCCCTCGTCGGGTTCGTAGAAGCGGAGGAGGAGGCGCAGGAGGGTGGATTTGCCGGAGCCGCTGGGTCCGACGAGGGCCACGTTTTCGCCCGCTTTGATTTCGAGGTTCAGTTTCTTGATGACGGGTTTGTCGGGGTCGAAACCGAAGTTGATGTTCTCGAAGTTGAGCTGGAGGTCTTCGGCGGGCAAGGGCGTGCCGCTGAGGTCGGGGGTGGGTTGATCGAGGATTTCGAAGACGCGGTTGGCGCCGGCACTGGCGGCGGAGACGGTGGAACCCGCGGCGGAGATCTGGTGGAGCGGGTCGTAGAATTGGGTGAGGTAGGCGAGGAAGACGATGAGTTCGCCGACGGTGAGTTCGCCGGCCAGGACCTGCCGTGAGCCGATGAAGAGAATGGCGGCGACGCCGACGCCGAAGATGAGGGCGAGTTCGGCGAGGTACCAGACTTCACGGGAGTGTTGGCTTTGGCGGAGGGTACGGGAGCGGTTGGCGCGCGCGGCGAAGTCGTCGAGCTCGGCCTGCTCGTGGGTGTAGCTGCGGATGAGGGTGACGGCGGAGATGTTTTGTTGCACGCGGGAGGCGAGGACGCTGTCGGCTTCCTGGGCGCGGGCGCTGCGTTTGACCATGTCGGCGCTGAAGCGTTTCATGGTGAGCAAGATGCAGGGGATGATCGCCAGGGCGACCAGGGTCAGCGGGAGGTTCAGGGTCGCCATGACGACGAGCATGAGCAGAAGTGAGCTGCCGGCGTTGACGCCGGTGACGAGGACTTGTTGGAACAGAGTTTGAAAGGAGTAGGTGTCCCAAGCGGCGCGTTGGATGAGGTCGCCCTGGCGTTTACCGAGGTGGAATTTCAGCGGGAGTTGTTGCAGTTTTTCGAAGAGGGCGAGGCGGACGCGGCGGAGGCCGTTGAGTCCGATGTCGATGGAGCTCTCGCTGTAGGCGGCGGTGAGCATGGCGACGGCGAAGTGAATGACAAAAAGGGACAGCACCATGCAGACGAGCAGGCTGACGCCGGGGTCGATGGGCGGGAACCAATCGGGCAGGGGTTTTTCGCCAAGGACGGAATCGATGGCGATGGCGATGGGCCAAGGTTTCAACAGATTCAGCGCAACGCCGAGAATCATCAACAGCACCACGCCGATCAGCTTGGGCCGATCGGTCTCGAAGAACTGTGATGCGCGGCGGAGGAGATTCATGCTTCAGCTGATGGCGCTGACGAAGGAAATCTAGGAAAGCTTCAAACCGTTTACTGCGTTTGGCTGGGTGTGATCAGTGGTCAGTAATCAGAACAGGAGCGCGCTCATTCAGTCGGGGGAGCAATCCCGTCCTCTTCGTCAAGGGATGCAACGAAGAGTTCCTTGGCCTTGGCGAGGCTCTTGCGGAGCCAGGCGTCTTCTTCTTCGTTGAGATTACCGCGGGTGTGGTGCTCGAGCATTTCGAGTTGGTCGAGGTAAAGCTTGGCGCTCTCGGGATCGCGGAGATGTTCACCGGTTTCCGGGTGAGGAACGGCGCCGAGGAACATGAGCGCCATGTTGGTCTGTTGCATGACCAGCTGCTTGAAGAGCATGGTCATGATTTCTTCGCGGGAAGCGTTGGTGAATTCAGTGGGTTCTTCCATCCTATGGGTGCCGCCTTGGGGCGGACTTATTCCAATAGGAAAAGGATGAGCTTGTCGAGTCGGTCCTCGATGGAAAGTGTCTCGAGGAGTTCCTGCTTGCGGGTGGGATCGCTGATGAGGGCGTAGGTGACCATGTCGGCGAGTTGTGCGGGGGACTCGATGGCGGAGATGGTTTCGGCGAGCTGTTGCTGGACGTCGGGCATCTCGGGGGCGAGTTCCTCGGGCGGGGGCTTCGGTTCGTTGCCGAGGCGCTCGGTGACGAGTTCCTTCACCTTCAAGGCGAGGGCTTCGGACTTGATGGTGGATTCGGGCGGCGGAGCGACCGGTTCGACGTCCAGCAGCGGGTATTCGGATTCTTCGTCCTGTCCCTTGACGATGACGCGGGTGATGCCCTGCAGGAAGAGGTTGCTGGTGCCGTCCTTGTTCTCCACGCAGGCGCGGACGAGACCGAGGCAACCGACATCGACCGGCTCTTCCATCATTGCCGCCGGCTTCAACATCACGACGGCAAACATGCGATTGCCGGCGAGCACTTCGGTGAGCATCTTCCGGTAACGCGGCTCGAAGATATACAAGGGCAACATCATGCCCGGGAAGAGCGTGACGTTGGGGAGCAGCATGGCCTGCACCTTGGAAGGGATCTCGATCTGCACGAGTCAATATAGCCCTGATTCGCGAAATGCATAGGGGCATTCCGTCCTCGGTTCCTTGATCTTGGTTCTGCGTTCGCGGTTGCCGAAAACGCTTTTCCGGTCACTGGAACGGGCATAGCTTTGCGGCGGATTTCGCCAGGGATTCGCGATGAGCGGGAAGACTTACAACGTGGTGGCATGGAATGACGACGAGGAGTCGATTTCCGGTGAGATGACGTTTGGGGATCATGCGGTGCACTTCGTCGCGGAGGGATATGTCGTGGATCTGCAATACTCCGACTTGGAACTGGACATCCGCGGTGGGAAGTCGCCCAAGGTCACGTTGAGCAATCCGGACAGCACTGACTGGTCTTTGGAATCGGAGGGACATGCGGTGCTCGCGGATCGGGCCCTGAGAGGGCGCACGTCGGTCCGGCGACAGATCGAGGATTTCGAGGATCAGAAGGATGGTTTCAAACGATTGTTGATCACGTTTGCTTTCTTTGCGGGTTTCATTGGTTTGTCGGCGGTGGTGGGGATCGCGGTGGAGGCGGCGATGCCGAAGATGGTCGCGCTGGTTCCGATCAGTGTGGAGAAGGAGATGACGGAGGAACAGATCGGGCTGGTGCGGGAGATGATCCCCGAGGATTACGCCGAGACGAATGCGATGCATCAGTTGTATGGTTTGCTCGACCGCGTCTGTCCGAAGAGCAAGCGTGGGGGATATGAGTTTGAGTTGTCCCTGATTGACAGCCCGGAGGTGAATGCCTTCGCGATGCCGGGCGGTAAGATCTTCGTCTTCACCGGGATTCTGGAACAGGCGGACAGCACAGAGGAGATCGCGGGAGTGCTGGCGCACGAAGCGGCGCATGTGATGAAGCGCCACAGCTTGCGACACGTCATCGCCAACGCCGGGCCTTCGCTCCTTTTTGATCGTGTGTTGGGCAGCGAGGAGGGGTTTCTCAGTGCAGTGGCGGCGGGTTCCAGCTTCTTGGTGCAAATGAACTTTTCCCGATCCTATGAACGCGAAGCGGATGATATCGCTTTCGACTACCTGGTGGATGCGGGAATCGATCCGCGCGGCCTGGAGCAGTTCCTGCAGAAGTTGCTGCTTTCGCAGGGCGACCTTTCAGCTTTCAACACCGTCATGAGCCATCCGCCCTCGGCAGAACGGGTGGAGGCCATGAAGAAACGTTGGCGTGATCTGAAGAAGAAGCCGGCATTTGAGAAGCTCCCGGAATTCGAATGGGATGCTCCAGAACGGAAGACCATGGGACTCGAGGACATGTTGGAAAAGGTCATGGAGGATCTTTGATGGGGAAATTGATCGTGCAATCCAGCGAGTTCGCCGGGCAGGAATTCAACCTGGCGCCGGGACGGAATTCCGTGGGACGCAATCCGGGCAACCTGGTGGAGATCCCGCATAGTTCCATCTCCGGGCAACACGGTGAACTGGAGGAGGATCCCAATGGCTGGTTGACCGTGCGCGACCTCGGCAGCACGAACGGCACGGCCTGCGAAGGTCAGCAGGTGGCCGAAGCCTTTGTGAGTCCGGGGGAGACATTTCAACTCGGTGACGTGTTGATGCTCTACACGGCGGGAGTTGCTCCCACTCCGGTGGCAGAAGCTCCGGTTGATCCCCCGGCAGAGGAAGCCAAACCCTCCGGCAAGCCCTGCCAGAAACACTCGGATGAACTGGTCTCGCTCATCTGCCCGCAGTGCAAATTGAAGATGTGCGAGCGTTGTGTGAACCAGGTGGAGATCTCCGGCAAGCTCAAGAACTACTGCCCAACCTGCAAACAAATCTGCACGCCGCTCAAGAAACACAAAAAGAATAAGAAGCAGCAGAAGGCGAAAGAGGAGCGCTCGTTCTGGAAGTGTGTACCGGACATCCTGAAGTACCCGCTTCGTGGATCAGGCCTGGCGCTACTCAGCGTGGGTGCGGTCTGTTCGGTGATCATGGATCTGCTGACCGGTTTCTCGTTCATCCTGATTCTCTTCTTCCTGATCTCCACTTTCGGCTACTTGTTCGCCTACATGCAGAAGATCATCCTGACGACGGCCAACGGTGACGAAGACCTTCCGACCTGGCCGGACTTGACGGAGGTCTGGCAAGACCTGATCTATCCCTGCTTCATCTTCTTGTGGACCTTCTTGGTCTGCTTCGCGCCGCCGATCATCTACGAGGTGTCCTGTGCCTGGGAGGGACGCGATATCAATCTGGGCATTCTGTTCCCGCTGTACGCCTGGGGCTTCCTCTATTTCCCGATGGCGTTGTTGGCCGTGGCGATGACGAACAATTTCCTCGCCGTCAACCCGCTCGTGGTCCTGCCGTCCATCACGCGGCTGGCCGGGCAATACGCGTTTGTCGCGACCCTGTTCTTTCTCATGGTGGGCCTACGCTTCGTCGTGGCGGGATTTGTCGGGCGTCTGGGCATCCCGTTCGTATCGAGCATTCTTTCCGCATTCATCGCCCTCTACTTCCTCGCGATCGAAATGCGGATGCTCGGTATGATGTATTACCTGAACCGCCACCGGCTCAAGTGGTTCAAGCACCACGATTGAATTCGGCTACTTCGTCACTCACAGCCATTTCGGTTGGTAGTCCCAAGCGTCCGTTCCTGCAGCTCAACGGTGAGCCTCGGCTTGAATGACGGGAGGCAATTCTTTTGGCAACCACACGGGGAGGTCCTTCACTTGCCGCCGGTAGTCGGGATTCAACTGCACACCCCAGACGCGAAAGTAAGGCTCCAGGTTCTTGCCGACACGTCTGGAAAAGCGGGCCATGAAGTCACCGGCTCGGTTCTGCTCCGCCTGCAGTTTCTTGTCCAGTGGGAGTTCGCGATAGGCGCGAAAGACATCCTTGAACGGTTCCCAACCGAACTCGGCACGGAGCAACTGATAAAAGGCCAGCTTCTCCCAGAATCCGCTGGACTTGAGCCAATTTCGTTCGGGTGGAGATTTCGTGAACCACTTGTTCACCAACTCGCGAACGCGGGCGGGATCGGCGCGTTCGATCGGTTCCTCCGTGGTCTGCTCCAACGCGTAGAGCGAGAATAGATTCACGGTGACTTCGCCAGTACCCTGGTAGGTCCAGTCCTTCTTCTGATGCATGTGTCCGAGTTCGTGCACATGGCCCCACGAAGGTTTGCCGCTGACAATCGCTTCCCCCCAACCATAGGGAGCGTTGATGGGGTAGCCGGCGAAGGCGGCGCCGAAATTGACGTGGGCATCCAGCATGAAACGCATGGCGACGGGTCGTTGCCGCGGCCGGGCGGAAAGATCGGCCATTGCATCCATGACCTCATCCCACTTGGCCATGACCCGGTTGGGCAGGTCCAGTTTTCGGATCATGCTGGAAGGCACCGTGAAAACGACCTTGCCGGACTCCAATTCGGCCCAAGGGGCGGGATATTGGCGAATGTTCTCCCGCCATTTCCTCGTGCTGGTTTCGCCACGAACATAGCGCGGCGCACGAACGGCGCCGGACACCGTCATGCTCTTCAACACGATTTCGGGCGCGCGGTAGGATCCGACCGCGTTTTCCAGATCACCCTTGCGGACATTGAGATATGGATTCTCTGGTGCGGGCAATTCGAGATACAGCAGGCCGCCAAACGCGCTGGCAATCGTGGTGGTCGTGGACTTGAGCTCATAGATCCGACTGACCGAGGGAAAGCGTTTCAGCGTGCGGAACTTGTCGAGGGAAAGGGTGGTGGAATGCAGGCCGATCCGCGCTTTCAGTCCACGATCAACCACGTTGGGCGGCAACGTCACCGTGACCTTCTCACCAGGTGGAACGTAAAGTCCCGTGCTGACTTTTCCGTAGGCGTTCGAGTTCCATCGGATCGTCTCAGTCACCCGTTGGGCCTTCGCTGGAACAGCGCCGGGAAAGGCATCCGCGGAAGGGTGTTTGCGAATGGCGTCCAGTGCCTGACCGGCAAGCAAATGTTCATCGTAGACGGCGCGCAATGCTCCCCAAGGATTCTTGGCGAAGTCCAACTGCTGGCGCTTGTCCGGACCGATCACCGGGCTCGGCACTCGATCCAATCGTTTGACGAGCGATTGCAGCCCCGGTCCGTAAGACCGTGCCCGGAGATTGAGCCGCATCCGGTTCAGCACGCCCCGCAAGACGTTGTCTGGCAGTTTCGAACCCCGGGCCAAGGAAGCGTAATAGGGCTCCGCCTGTTTCGCCGTGAGCTTGACCGCTGCTCGCTTCGGCGCTGCACTGAGCATTGGCACCCACAGGAATAGAACAAAGATGAACTTCATCGCGGCGAACATGTCGGGGGATCGAATCACACGGGAAGTCGCAGTCCAAGAAATTGAACGACCGAAATCCTCCAATCTTCGAACCCGGGTGAATCGAAGATTGTTTGATTCGGCGGCGTCGGTTGGGCACGAGTAATCAACAGCCTCTTATGAGAATCTTTTCAACACTGCTCTCA
>JBMYQZ010000259.1:0-7500 GCA_049601855.1 Limisphaerales bacterium
AATTCCGAAACCAACCGATCGCCGCGCTGATTGCGACAGGCTGGTCATCGATCGGGCCAGCGACTCATCAACTTTCTGTATCGCTACATCCGAGCATACAACCAACGCTGCGGCCTCTTCGTTCGGACCAAGGAGCCCAACAAACTCAAACGCATCGTCAATCTGACCAAAGAGTTCCGAAAGAAATCTTTCGTACAGTCAATAATGGGACGATGTACTAGAGCGATTGACCCGCACAACAACGCTCCCAACCGAGCGGACTTGGGCCCTTCGAAGAGAAAGTGCCAGATCAGAACTCCCGCCAAGCTCAAAAAGAGAATGATCGCTACAAATTGGCGCGGGAATTTGGTCATTTCGCCTAATCTACGTCTTTCGTGCTAACAAGTTCTTGCGTAGTTTCTCGATACCTTTGAAATCACCTCATGATTTCGACCGAATTGCGCTTGGCTCAATCGTTGTTCTTCTCGTGTTCCTGAATGTCCCGAAGAACACAGGTTTCTCGGTTTTGTTCAGTTGCTTTTTCACCACACCGCAAACGGCTGTCAGGTTGCCCAAACTCGTGGCTCACCATTTTGCAGATTGGACGGCATGGCAATCACGTTTATCTGGCATCAGGTGCGGTGGCTGGAAAGGGCGAGACCGCGATGTGAAGTAGATCGGTTAGTGCAAGAAAAGACCGGATTCAGGACGAACTGCGGAACACTGAGAATCTTTGGTCCATCCTCTGACGCGCGTTTGTGATCTCCTTTGGGCCTCCCGGCTTCTTGATCTTTGTCTCAACCGAATCCGACAACGACAGCGATGAAGACAACGATTATGAAATCGGCTGCGCGATCGCCGGTATCTACCCACTTCGAGAACGTCTCAAGCCGTCGATCAAGTCTGCCAGGCAGGCGTCCTGGCTGAGGACTTCCGCGAAGCCAAGCCGGTCCCGGATCTTCGTGCTGTCGACGACGACATCGTTGGGCATGACGCCGAGGAGCCCCCAAGCGTCTGGGAGATCCTCGTCCGATTCACTCCATTCGATCGCCGTGCCCATGGCTGACGCGATGAGATCCGCGCGTTTCTTCATGGTGGGAGTCTTCGATTCGCCGACATTGAAAAGGTGGTAGCCCGCGAGCCGGGCCTCACAGGCAAGCCCGATGGCGTGCGCGACATTGGCGACATGGCTGTGGGTCCAGCGGAACGTCCCGTCGTTCCGGATTGGCAGGTCGCGCTCGCCCCGGTCGAGGGCATCAACGATGACCCCGAAGCGTCGCTGCGGATCCCGTGATCCGTAGGTGGCGGGGAGGCGCAAGACGACGGCGGCACGAAGATCGGATGCATTTCGAAACTCCGCTTCGACATCCTTCTTGTCGTAGGCGTCGCCACCGGCGTGGTCGGCGATCCCTTTGAACGGGTAAGGAACGGTGAGCTGGCTGTCCTCGGTGACCAGCGGCTCGGGTGGAGGTCCGTCGTGACCGTTCAGGCGTCCGAACTGGGTATAGACATTCTGGCTGGAGAGCACGATCACCGGAACGCCAAGTTCGCGCGACGCCGCGATCGTCGTCCGGGCGTCTTGCGCGGTCATGGCACGAGTGTCGACGATGGCATCGGGAGCAGCGGATTGCAGAGCGGCCCGAAGGTCTTCGGATTGAGTCCGATCCGCCGTCAGTGATTTGGCGCCGACGACCTCTGCCGGATGTTCGCCACGATGAATGACCGTGACCTCGTGGTCTCGCGCGATCGCCGCTTGAGCCGCCGCATGACCGATGAAGAGTGTGCCGCCGATGAACGAGATTTTCATGTTCTCAGTATGCGTTGCTAACTTTCAGTGTTTTGGCAGCCCGTTGATCTCTCCCGCTTTGTTCCGGTTGTGTTAGCCTTGGCTTCGCTTAATGGCATCGGCGAGCTCCCAAGCTTTGCTTCTAAGGCGATCCAGTTCGTGGTTCTTTTCGATATGACCGTCCTTCCACGAGAATTTGCCTCCAACCATTTGCTGGCAGATTATCAGATCATTGAATGAGCCCATGCCGCCGTATGCACCGAGTAGATGTGTGATTCCTGAAAAATCAGAGGCTTCCACCCGAGATTTTGATTTGTGCATCCACGCTTGCCAGTGCGTCTCGCCGTCGCTCTTGAGGAGGTAATATTGGAAATGAGCACATCGATCAGTTCTTTGGTCTTCGGTCCCATTTTCTTGGCAGAACGTCCAGGGTCTGGCTACCGGCGGCGCGCCTTCGACTGCGGGTTAACGGTTGTGGCTTCGGAAATCATTTCGACTCGGAGCGGGTAGCCGTCTGGCCAGCACCGCCTTGTTCGCTGTCGATTTGTTCTCGGCGTTCGATAAAGCCCTCGGCCATCTCAATCACTTCGTCAGGCGCAGCTCTATCTGCAACTGTGGCTCGGAGGATCTCCATCAATTCGGATCGTTCTGCATCAACAAGATCTGAGTTCAGAATACGATTGATCATGAGAACACTATGGTAGGAGGGCTTGCGCCTCACTGAATCCTTCAGCGCTGAGAGGTAGTTCGGATAGTAGTCTTCGACGTGGTGGACAAGAGTGCCTGGAGCACCGCAATCCGCATCGGGAGCAGTCTCGAAGAACTCGAAAATGGCCAGATAGACGGAATCAGCGATTTCCGGAGACAGCTGCTCTACCAGTTCATCGGCCTGAATCACGAACTCATCGGCGTACGGATCGAGGCACATCAACTGCTTCCGGAAATTGTCAGCGCTGGTAATCATCTTATTTGAGCGAACGTCTGGCATAACTGGGCCGCTGCGGCAGATGCTCCACTTGAAAACGTGCGATCGGCGGCTCAGCGTTCATGCCAGTCTTATTCCGCTGTTGGATCAATCCCAAACCCCATCAGGTGACGGATCCGTTCCGCATTCTCCTTTGTGGTCAGCTTCTCAACCAGCGTCAATGCCACGTCAATTGCAGTGGCCGGAGACGTCGAGGTGATCTTGTTCTCATCGGTTACGATGGCGGCGTCCACAACATTGGCGCCCAGTTCCGACAGTTGCTTTCGTCGTTTGCCGCCCATGAGGTGGTAGGTGGTTGCCCGTTTTCCAGATAGGATTCCACGAATGGCGAGCGGCAACACACCAACGCAGATGGACGCCACCGGCTTTCGGTTGCGGTCAAAGTCTCTCAACGTCTGCAAAACCGATGAAGAATAGGCGTCTTCGAAGAATCCTTGAGATTCAAAGCCTCCGGGGATGGCGACCGCATCGAAGGCATCTGGATCGACATCTTCCAATAACACATTGGGCTCCACTCGCTCACGCTCGCCGCCACATCGCACCGGTCTCGGAACAGGAGAGGTGAATTGAAGGGAACCGGGTTTGCCGGCCAGATTCTTCGTCGCTTCCCAATGGGGATGTTCATCCGCTACGGGCTCAGTGGGGTGACGCGATAGAACTGTCTTTCAAGCCCTATGGTAAAGGAATCTTCGATCACTTGAACTGATCCGTTGCCGGTGATCGAGGCCACGAAGAACCACAATTGAGGAGGTGCATCAACGTAATTCGCAGCTTCGATGATATATTCGACACCGGGATTGCCGGAGATCTCAAAACGGAATGCGCCCTGGGGATTGAATGAATCCATCACGGTGGGACGGAGAACCAACAACGGCGGTGCCTGAGCCGGGGCCATATCATCATTTCGGATGATACCCATCGCCGAAGCCGGGCTCCCAATCACACCACCAAAGGCGGCGTTGGTCAGGGTGACGAGAAAAGCCTCGTCGCCTTCAATATCGAGATCACCGTTCACGCGAACGGCAACGTTCGTTTCGGTCTGGCCGGGTGCGAAAAAGACGGAACCGCCAGGGAAGACGCCGAAGCTGTTGAAGTCAAAGCCATTCGCTGAATTGGTAGGCGCACTGGCGACGTGATAACCGATGGCGGCCATCGCATGGTTGGTGTTACCGCTGCGCGAGATCTTGAAGACATAGAGGTTCGTCTGGGTCAGGGGATCGTCGGTCTCTGGTCGGTCCGCATCGACCGGGCTGATCGTAAACGTGCTTGCAACGTCATCGTTGCGGATGAGGCCCAGGGCGGAATTCGTCGAACCGATCACGTCGCCAGAGGTGGCGTTGGTCAGGGCCACCGCAAATCCTTCATCGACTTCAACGTCAAGGTCACCGCGGACGCGGATGGCGATGTTGGTCTCGAGCTGCCCCGGGGCGAAGTTGACGACCCCACCCGGAAACACACCGCCAAACTCGAAGTCCTGCCCGTCGGCTGAATTCGTGTGAACCGGATGCACCCGCCAACCGACGCCTGCCATCGCGGCATTGGTGTTCCCCGTGCGCGTGATCCTGAAGGTAAGGAGATTCGTCTGGGTGTGGGGATCATCCGTCTCCGGCTTGTCCGCCATGATCGCCTCGATGTTGTAGGTGCTGTTGGTCGGTCCACTCACCTCGGCGGTGCTGAAGACCAGCCATCCGATGGTGGGATTGAAGGCCCGGCCGGTGAGTCTGCCGTTGGCGCGATCGATCCGCGGCCTTTCCGACGCGGTGGCGCCCGGCCAGTCGAATCGAATCAAGCCGATGGACGGGGTGAAGGCAGAGCCGGACAGGTGGCCTTCGGTATCCACATTCACGCCCTGGTCGTTGCCACCCAAATTGCTGTAACTGGTCCCGTTGGTGGGCGAACCATCGCCGAAGTTGATCCAGCCGAGTTGTTTCCCAAACGCCCATCCCGAGAGATAATTGGCACCCGCGCTGACTCCGCCCCCGGCGCCGAGATCCACGAACCCGTGGGTTTTGGAGAAGGCGAAGTTCTGACCGAGATTGGTGTTGCTGCCGCTGCTGCTGTCATCGTTGCGAATGACGCCACCGGCAGAATTCGGGGAACCAATCATACCACCGGGGGCGGCGTTGGTGAGCGCGACCACAAAGTGCTCGTCGGATTCGACGTCGAGGTCACCGCGTACCCGGATGGCGATGTTGGTCTCAGTCTGCCCGGGGGCGAAGTTGACATTGCCTCCCGGAAACACGCCGCCGAATTCAAAGTCCTGTCCATTGGCTGAGTTGGTCGGCACGCCGTGTGTCCGCCAACCGACGCTGGCCATGGTCGCGTTGGTGCCGCCAGTGCGGGAGATCTTGAAAACGAAGAGGTTGGTCTGCGTCTGCGGATTATCGGTCTCCGGGCGATCGGCGTTGACCACCGTGATCGCGTAGATGCTGTTGGTGTTGGTATTCACGGTGCCGACCGTGACGATGCCAAAGTCAACCCAACCGATCGCCGGGCTGAAGGCCGATCCGGTCACTTTTCCGGTGGTCCGATCGACACGGGGATTGTTTGTGGATCCGGCGCCCGGCCAGTTGAACTGGATCACCCCGTGGGACCGACTGAAGGCGAAGCCCGACAGGATGCCTTGTCCGTCCACGTTGACGCCGATGTCGCCACCCAAGTTACTGTAATTGGTGCCGTTGGTGGGCGAACCATCGCCGAAACTCACCAGTCCGAACCCCTTCCCAAAGGCTGCTCCCGTGAGATGATGGGATCCCGCGCTCACTCCGCCTCCGGCCCCCAGATCCAGATGTCCGCGGCTCTTGGAGAAAGCGATGTTCTGGTTGAGGCTGTTCGTGGTATCCCCACCGCTACCGCCATCGTCGTTGCGAATGATGGCCATGGCAACGGATGGCATCCCGATCTCGCCGCCGAAGGCGGCGTTGGTGAGGATGACGTTGAAGGCCTCGTCCGGTTCGATATCCAGGTCACCGCGAATACGGATGACGACGTTTGTCTCCAACTGACCCGGGACAAAGTTGAGCACCCCGCCGGGCAACACGCCGCCAAACTCGAAATCCTGAGCATCGGCCGAATTGGTCGGAGCGGGCGTGACGCGCCACTCAACACTGGCCATGGACACACTGAAGTCGCCGCCGCGGGTGACGCGGAAGACAAAATTATTGGTCTGAGCCTGAAGGCTGTCCGTTTCCGGTTGGTCGGCGTTCAGGGCGCTGATGGAGTAGACGCTGTTGGTCGCGACGGCCCCGGCAGAAGCGGACCCCGGAAGCATCCACATGACCATGAGCGTCATGCTCAAGGCGGCCATACCGGTGGCGCGACATCGAGGCGATGGGTAACAAAAGTTCATCATTGGGGGCCTGGCATATTATTCCAATTTGAAGGCAACACTGGGAGCACCGTTGAAGATTGACCGAGTTCGGGGGGCGATCACGGATCCGTCGGCGGCAGGACGTACAATTCAGTTATGGGTTGCACATATGCGCGGACGCTGCCGGCGTTGTATTCGAATTGGGGAATGATCGCCGAGTTACGAAGGTCGAACTCGAAGTTGATTTTGCCAGCGGTGAACCCCATTTCCTGCAGTTTCGTGTTAAGAATTGGGGCAAGCTTGGTTACTCTCCTGCCTGTGGCCTGTGCCACCACACCGAGGTTCCATTCGCTCCCCGTTTCATCGAAGGCTTTGACCGACACATCGACCGAATTGGTCGTAGGATTGGAGAGGTAAATGATCTGGCTAGCGTTGAATGAATACGGCATGTAGGAGCAGGTGATCTTGACCCCGAGTGCCGGCGGTGCTGGAGCGTTCGTGCTTGCCCCCGACAGAGGGAACAATTCCCGATGCTGCTCAACAAAGCCGCGGACCGTCCCTGCATTGTAGGAAAAGTAGGCCTGGACCGCAGCATTCGTGAGGGTGAACTCAAGGGCCATTTTTCCACCGGTAAATCCTTTGGCATTTAGCGCATCTCCCAAAATATTTGACAATTTGGTTACTCGTCTGCCGGGTGCCGCAGCCACCATACCGAGGTCCCATTCGGTCCCGGTATCATCGAAACCTTTGACCACCACATTCACCGAATTGGTCGTAGGATTGGAGAGGTAGATGATCTGGGACGACGTGGCTGAATACGGCATGTAGGGGCAGGTGATCTTGACACCGAGAGCTGGGGGAGTTTGGGCGATCAAGGTTTGGACTGCAGCGAACAGGCAGGTCGTGAAGAATACGCGAAGGGACTTCATTTTGTATATATCGTCAAAAGAGGGCTCATGCACAAGCGTAAACAGGCGTCTGCCAAAGAAATACCTCGGTCGGCGTAATCCGTAAGCCTATGTGTTGAATGTCAAAATGAAATGGGATGGACAAGTCCTCGACTTCAAGAACACCCCCACCGACTACATTTCCATCCAAGTCCCCGAGAGCCAATCTGGCCGCCTCTGGAGCGTTCGTGCCTTGGGCGGGCGTTTCCGTTTGTTAAACGTTCCGCCCTATGCTGCCGGCAAAACCAGCGATCTGCTTCTTCCGCGGGAAGTGTTGTCGAACAGATAGGGGCTTCTGCTAGTTCGTGTTCAACAAGCCGAGCGGGTGTCGAATGTGGTGCTGGTTTTTAACCAGCAATGCCGGTTGGAAACCGGCACCACTTTCACCACGCGCTCGGTC
Source organism: Limisphaerales bacterium (assembly GCA_049601855.1). Classification (GTDB taxonomy): domain Bacteria; phylum Verrucomicrobiota; class Verrucomicrobiia; order Limisphaerales; family JAYPXF01. Next base: position 7,408 of record JBMYQZ010000259.1, read on the forward strand.
AATCGTTGGAGGCTTTGAGAGCTTCCACAATAGCGGCAGCCAATTTCTTCGGTTCGTCGGTGCCAATCATGTAGCGGCGACCGTTCTTCATCT
>JBMYQZ010000260.1:0-7479 GCA_049601855.1 Limisphaerales bacterium
GTTGATTTGATTTCCAGCGAAACGGGCCCGGCTGCCATGAGGCACCCGGCCCGTTTTCTTTTGCCCATGAAAGTTCGCCTTCAGAAGTTTCTTGCCGACGCCGGGGTGGCTTCACGCCGTGCCAGCGAAAAGTTGATTGCCGACGGACAGGTGGAGGTGAATGGACAGGTCGTCCGGCGGCAGGGCGTCCAGATTGATTCGAAATCGGACGTGGTCACGGTGGACGGCAACACTGTGCGACGCCGAAAGAAGGTTTACGTCGCCGTGTACAAGCCTACTGGGTATGTGACAACCAAGCGTGACGAAGGTGGCAAGAAGGACGTGATGGCGCTGCTTCCCGCCCGTTGGCAGCACCTTCATCCGGTTGGCCGGCTGGATAAGGATACCGAAGGTCTTCTGCTGTTGACCAATGACGGCGATTTTTCGATGCAGGTAACCCACCCTCGATTTGGGGTGACCAAGCGCTACGTGGTGCAGGTCAATGGTCGGGTCACGGGAAAGGTCACCGCACAGATCTGCCGTGGCATCGTCGACAAGGGCGAAAATCTCAAGGCCCTCAAGGCGAAGATCATCTCTGCCAACAATACCCACAGCACGGTTGAAATCGAATTGGCCGAAGGCCGAAATCGCGAGGTTCGGCGCCTCTTCGCCGCCTGTGATCACAAGGTTGTGCAGCTCTGCCGAATCAGCGTCGGCTGCGTGAACCTCGGCGAATTGCCTTCCGGCAAATGGCGGACATTGACAGATAGCGAGATAAAATCTCTACTAGCCCGATCGTGAAGGCAAAATATCTGCTATTGGTTGCTCTCGCGGGCTTTCCGGCACACCCGGCAGCCGCGTTCGACGAAGGAATCGTCAAGGGCAAGAACGTCAATGTCCGTGGGCAGGCATACATCAACAGCGAGGTCGTCACCCAACTTCAAGAGGGTGAACGCGTCGTGATCATCGAAAAGGTCAAAGCCTCGCGTCCGTCCGGCAAATTCACCGACTGGTACAAGATTGCCCTGCCGAGCAACACGCCGGTGTGGGTGCATGGCAAGTACGTCGTGGACGGCAAGGTGACCGCCAGCCGGCTCAACATCCGTTCTGGGCCAGGTGAGAAATTCAGCGTGCTCGGACGCGTTCAGCAGGGCGCTGCGGTCACGGAGATCCGTCGAGTCGATCCGTGGGTTGAAATCGAATCGCCGGAATCCACCCACGGTTACGTTGTGACCAGCTTGCTCAATGTGGCGAGCCTCGAACCTACACCTGCGCCGGTTGCAGGCACGTCTTCGGCGCCGGTTCCGCCCCCGACTCCGGTTACCAATGAACCGGTTCCGTTCACCCCTTCGACCGCGGAAAGCGTGGTGACAACGGAAATCACTCCCGTTACCGCCAGCCCGATTACACCGGTCAATGCCGCCGCTCCTCCGAGCGCCGTGCCCATGGCGACGGCCACTTCGACGACCGTTGCCGAAATCGTTCCGGCCGATCCAAGCTTTCAGACCGTTCAGACCGAAACGGTCGTGACCAGTAGCACGGGACCAGTGGTGGCGCCCAACGCCCTACTGACCGCTCCCGAAGTTGATGCCGCGACGGCCGAGACCGAAGTCTCCTTTCGGGTGGTCGATCCGAACAAGAAGAAAGGCACGCTCGTCGGCAATTGGTTCAAGAACGTCTTCTCGCGGAAGAATAAGAAGGAACCTGAGGCCCAAGGTTCGGTTGGTCCCGCTGCCGTTCCTGAAGGCGGCCAGTTTCACCCCGCTCCCTCTGCGGAGTCAGGCCCTCCCGCCGTTCGCTTTGTGACTCGTGAGGGTAAGGTTGTCCGGGCATGGAACATTCAAGCTCCGAGCGATTGGGCGCTCCAGGAGATCTACACGGGGCGCGTGATCAATTACCTCTGGACCACGCACACCAACATCCCTTGGAAGGAACTCAGCGGCCGCATCATTCGTGTGACCGGCGAGGAAGCCATCGAACGCCGTTGGCAGCGCACGCCCGTGCTTCACATCCAAACCTTGAAGACGATCGATGGCGACGGGGATGAGTAACCTCATCGACGGCCGCGCGATCGCCGAGCAGATCCATTCCGAAACCAAGTCCCGCGTCGAGGCCCTGCAGGCGAAGGGCGTGCAACCGGGGTTGGCCTTTGTCCGTGTCGGCGAAGATCCCGCTTCCCGCGTCTACGTCGGGATGAAGGAGAAGAAGAGCGCCGAACTGCAGATTCAATCGACGACCACGGTTCTCGACGAGAAAACCACGCAGGAGGAACTCCTTCAGCTCATCGGCGAACTCAACGCTGACGAATCCATCCACGGAATTCTCGTTCAGGCGCCGCTGCCCTCACACATCTGCGAAGCCACCGTTTTTGAAACGGTGTCTCCGCGCAAGGATGTTGATGGATTTCATCCGGAAAACGTGGGTCGCCTGATGCTGGGTGATGATGACGGTTTCAAACCCTGCACTCCCGCTGGTGTGCACGAACTGCTGATTCGCTCCCAGGTCGAGACCAGCGGTGTCCGGGTCGTTGTGCTTGGCCGTGGCAATATTGTCGGCAAGCCGATGACTGCCATTCTTTGTCAGAAGGCCCAGCACGCGAACGCCACGGTCACACTTTGCCACTCACGGACGAAGGACGTGGCGGAACATTGCCGCCAGGCGGACATCATCATTGCGGCGATGGGGGTGGCCGAATTCGTGAAGGCCGACATGGTCAGAGAGGGCGCCGTGGTAATCGACGTCGGCGTCAACCGCGTCAACGATGACACCAAGCCCAAAGGTTATCGCCTCGTTGGTGACGTCGATTTTGCGAACGTCCAACCGAAGGCCGGACTCATTACTCCCAATCCTGGCGGCGTCGGACCGATGACGATCGCCATGCTCCTGCAGAACACCGTGCGGGCGGCCGAACTGGCCAGCGCCTGAAGCCCTTCTCAACCGTTCAATTTTTCAATCATTTCCATGGCACAAACTCAACGTATCATTCCCGACCTGCAATCTGCGCTCCTGTGCGACGACGTACGACAGGAGGCCAACGGCAGTTTCATCCTGCTCGGCATCATGCCCTTTATTCGTGTTCCGCAGTTGCCGGTCACAGCTCAGAAACTCTGCGTCTACACCCGCTGGACTTCCGGCGTCGGGCAGTTCGTGGAGGCAACTCGTTTTCTTGCGCCCGACGGCACGATGCTGCGAGAGAGCAAGGTGAAGTTTGAACTTCAGGATCCCTCCCACAACTCCAGCAACCTCTCGGTTTTCCCCGGTTTGGAGATCAAGGAAGAGGGTGTTTACCAGGTGGAGATCAACGTGGATGACGTCATGAAGATGCGTTTCCCCGTCCCGGTCCTCGTGACGCCTCCGTCGGAACAGCAAGGGACTCAGCCCAGCGCGGAAGCTCCGCCCGAGGGCAGTTGAACCTTAGCGCCGGCGAATCCGGTAGCTCGCCTTTGGCGCCGGCTTGCTGACCGGTGGCGTCGGTTCGTCGGGGGCAGAGATCGGTGGTTCCACGATCGGTGCGGTCTCCGTGGGTATCGCTTCTTCAGTGAAATGATTGGACCCGTAACCGTTCACTGAATTGCTGAACAACTCTGCTTCCGACGTGGTGACATTCTGTCCGAGTTCGGTTTGGAAGCGGTCCATCAAGTCGGGGATCGCGTCGGTGTGTGGGCAGTGATAGATGTTCTGGTTGCCGCGGTCGGTGACTTCCCAAAACAACTCCGGCTCGGTCTGCAGGCGATTCACGATCGTCCACATCAGGGAGGACAGTTCCTCAATGCCGGATCGCGTGGTGAGGTCGATGAAGTCATCCAGAATCGCGTCCACCAGCCGGGTCTGACCCCGCTTCATGTAGAACAAGGCGAGACCCAACTGGATCACGCGCACGCCGATGCTGCGAATCGCCACCGAACCCATTCCGCTGGCTTCCACCTTGCCCTCCGGCGCGTCGTCCATCTTCAACAACATGTCCAGCACGTGACGCTGATCCTTCTCCGGCCACTTGGAGATGGAGAGGTATTCGAGAATCGTGCGCATCTCCGCCACGCAGACGTCCACGAGGAACTTGAAGGCCTGGATGCGCTCGCTGTGCCGGTAGATTTCTGCACTGTACAGCTTCAGGTAATTGCACGCATCCTCCACGATCTCGACGTGACCCGCCGAGGCCGTCTCGAGGATGAACTGCCGATAGAAGAACATCAGGTTGTAGATGTGCCGTGACTCGCTGTTTTTCATCCCGTGATTGATCGCGATTCGCATCAGGGTGTTGAACTGAATCGTGATGATCTCCAAGAGGCCTTCCTCCAGTTTGGTCTTGCCGGCGGCTCGTGCCACCTCGACGAACTGAGACGCACAGAGCGACGCCAGGTCGAATTCGTCGTTGGTGATCAACTTCGCGTATTGATTGCTGAGAATACGAAAGCCCTTCAGTTCGTAAAACGAACGTACGAAAGCCCTTCAGTTCGTAAAACGAACGCGCCTTCTCAATCTGCTTGCGCTGGTCCTTGATCGTCAGGAACGAGATGTCCTCCATCGCCTCTGGTGAAACCCTGAAGAAGGTCGGCGTGATGTCCGGTTTCGCCGCCACGTAGCGTTTCAAAGCTCCGCCGATCCGCGTCATGATCAAGGCCTTCGGTTCCTTGAACGGCGTGTATTGGAGCAGGTCATCGAACTGGTTGAACGACTCGATCAACTGCATCTGGTAGTTCTTTGCGATGGTCGGATCCTCCAACGACTCTCCCGTGAACCGATCGGTCAGCTTGCTGATCCGTCGCAGGTTCTCGGAATGGATCAGCTGGATCACCCGCGAGGTCTTGGTGTTCGACAGCATGTAGAACACATAGGGCACACCGAGGATCATCGCCACGGGCAGGTAGATGTAGGTGTAGAGGAACAGGTCCAGGCGCGTGTTCGGATCCATGAGATTGCCCTTTCGCTGCAACCAGATGTTGAAGACCATTGCGAGTACCATGAACCACAGGTAAGCCAGACTCCACCAGTTGCGCATGTACAGGTCGATCAGCTTGGGCGTACTTTGCGACGCGATGGAGATCACAATGATCAGCGTTCCCAAGATCATGGCCACCGTGGCGAGCCAGACTTCCGGCGCGAAATCCACCGGCAGGCCGACGCCGCGCTCGGTGAGATGAAGCCATGTTTCCCAGTTGGTACCCTGCAGGATCAGCTTGAACGCAGCGTCAAAGGCCAACATCCCGAACAACATCGCGAAGAAGGAAACGATCAAACGATGTTCACCAAACCACGAGATCATCGTCTCGAGCCAATAGCCCGATCGATTCTCATCTCTTGATTGTTTGTAGGGTCTCACGAAATGCCTGACCGGCTGAGAATAGGTGAGAAAACAGGCCAAAACAAGGCCGCCACACTCAACTTCACCTGCCGGACACCAAATTGTTGCCAGAGGATATGAAGATCCGCACATTCCCCGCGTTCAATTTACCCATGAAGAATCTATTGCTGATCGCTCTCTTCACGCTGGCCGCTTCAGCGCCGGCTGCGCCCAAGCTCAAGGCACTCCTCGTTGCCGGGGGCTGCTGTCATGACTACAAGGGCCAACACAAGGTTCTTTCCGACGGCATTCAAGCGCGGGCCAATGTGCAGGTCGATGTCTGGTGGACGGACGACAAGAGCGTCAATCCGCCGTTGGATATTTATGACGATCCCGACTGGGCGAAGGGCTACGACGTCGTCATCCACGACGAATGCGCCGCCGGTAATCGTGACCTCAAGCTCTTCCAACGGATCCTCGACGCTCATAAGACCGTGCCCTCCGTTCACCTCCACTGCGCGATGCACAGCTTTCGCAATGGCACTGATGGTTGGTTCAAGCACCTCGGCCTCCAATCGACACGCCACGGACCGCATGTGCCGGTCGAGATCAAATTCACCACGCCTCACCCGATCACTGAGGGCATGAAGGGGTGGACCACTGGCAAGGAGGAGCTCTACAACCACGTCAAGACTTGGGACATCACTTCGCTCGCCACCGGACGCCAGGTCTATAAGCGGGGGAACAAGGAAGTCGACGAGACCTATACCGCTGTCTGGACCCACGAAGTGAAGGGCGTTCGCAGCTTCAGCACGACTCTCGGGCATTACACCGAAAACGTCGCCGATCCCCGCTACCTGAATCTTGTCACTCGTGGTCTCCTTTGGACCTGCGATCAACTCAACGACAAGGTCCTGGGCAAACCGTTCGAAGGCGAAAACAAGATCACCTTCGTCCCCGGCAACAAGCCAAAGGCTGCGCCCAAGCCTGCCATTGGAAAAGCACCCGAGGGCGCCACGATCGTGACGCCGTCGGCCAGTAGTGTTCAAAACGGCCGTTACCCGTGGATGGCTATCGACAGTAAAGAGAATACCCGCTGGTGCGCGTCCAGTTCCAAGAAGCCCGAATGGTTTCAACTTGAATTCGAAAAGCCGACTGAGGTTGACGGTGTTTCCATCCTCTGGGAAAAGCGAGACGACTGGTATCAATACACCATCCAGACTTCGACGGACGGCAAGAAGTGGGACATGGCCGCCGACCAATCCAAGAACACCACCGGCGGCGACACCACCGACAAGTTCGAGACGCGCAAGATCAAGTTCATCCGCGTCACCGTCCTGAAGCAACAACGCGGACTCTGGTCCAGCCTTTGGGAAATCAAGGTTAATGGTCCGAAGATCAAATCCATCTTTCCCAAGCTGGATGAGAAAACCGCGGCTCGGCTCAAGTCTGCTGACCAGTACGCCAAGGGTGGCAATATCCCACCGAAGATCGTCCAACTCAGCGAGCAGGAAGAGGCCGATATTCTCAAGGACGTCAAAGTCCCCGAGGGCTTTGAAGCCACACTCTTCGCTCCCTGGCAAACTGCGAATTATCCCGTCTACGTCGGCGCCGCTCCTGACGGAACGCTCTACGTCTCCAGCGACGGCAACGGGTCGCTTGGTCGCAACCCGGATCGCGGTCGAATCCTTCGGCTGCGCGACAAGGACGGCGATGGGCGCGCCGATGAAGTGAAGGTTTTCGCGAAGGTTGATTCCCCCCGCGGTATCATCTGGGATCACGATCGTCTCTACGTTCTGCACCCGCCGCACATCACCGTCTACTTTGACAAGGACGGCGACGGTGTCTCCGAAAGTAGCAAGCGCCTCATCACCGGCGTCGCCTTCGGCTTCGACAAACGTCCGCCCGATCATACGACCAACGGTCTCGAACTCGGTGCTGATGGTTGGATCTACATTGCCGGTGGTGACTTCGGATTCATGGAAGCCATTGGCACGGACGGCCGCCGACTCCAGCATCGCGGCGGCGGCGTCATCCGTTTCCGCCCTGATGGCAGCGGTCTCGAAATCTTTGCCACCGGCACGCGCAACATTCTTGGTACGCCTATGAGCCCGCTCCTGGACCTCTTCGCCCGCGACAACACCAACGACGGTGGCGGCTGGGACGTTCGCTTCCATCATTTCAGCGGACTCGAAGACCACGGCTACCCGCGCATGTAC
>JBMYQZ010000261.1:0-7478 GCA_049601855.1 Limisphaerales bacterium
AAGATGGGGTACAGGTTGACCCACTTGCGCTGGATCTCGAGCCACTTGTTGAGGCACGTGTCGACGAGCCCGAGGTTGCGCTGCCAGTGCGTCACCTTCTCGAGGAAGAACTCGACGAAGAAACCGGTGTAGATATCCGCCTGAAGCACGAAGAAGACCAAGTAGTACTACGCCGCGATCACCAACTGCAGAACGGAAGCGATCGCGAGCATGACGTAGGCGGAGTCCTTGGTGATGCGAAAGATTGGCCCAAAGACTGCAAAGCCCAACAGATTGGCCAGCATGCCGGTAATCTGTGTGACGTGCTGGAAAAACCATCCCAATCCGAAATCGTAGAAGTACATTCCCCAGCAATTCTACGCCGTCAATTCCTCGACCCGGCCGGCGTCCATTTCGAACACCCGGGCGATCGCAAAGTCGCAACCAAGAAAGGTGGCCGCATAAAACATCCGCGTCTCATTGCCCAGGTTCCCGAGGAATCCCGGGGCGACACCGTGGACGATCCGCGAATCGTGCGGCAACAGCGCCTGCGCCTCATCCACCAATCGCGAACGATTGAACTCCTTCTCGCTAAGCTCCGGCGTGTGGTAGATCAGCACCAGAGTCCCCATGAGTTGCTCCATCTGCGCGTCGTGCCGGATGGCGGTATCGCTCATCGCGGCGATGAACTGCGAGGCCTTCACGGGTGAAACGGTCCGAAACTGAGCCAGCACGAATTCCATCTGCGTCTGCGACATCGCGAATGAGTTGGCGCCTTTCCCCGCCCCTTGTCAACGGTATCGCACCTCCCAAGCCACCACCAACCACTCCCGTTCCGCTGTCCAATAATCTGTCTGACTAATCATCCCGTTCACGTTCTCCGCTGGAATAGGACGGTTTGGGATTGAGCCCAGGCCCGGGCCCGGGCCTTTCCTATTGGGAGTCGTGAACCTCGTAGAGTTTGCCTTTCCAGACAAAACTGACTTGGTTGCCGAGGGCGAGCCACCTGGCAATGGCGGGGTCTTGTCGCAGCAACTGAAAGTAGGCATCAGATCCGAATTTCACGCGGATCGGTTGGGGCTGCTTGAGCGTCCGGATTTCGGCATCGAGCCAATGTTCACCATTGCGATAGAAGGTCTTGCCGGCGACACGTCGATTTTGCGCGGAGTAGGTGGAAACCCGTTCGTCGACGGATACGGCCCGGGAGCGCATGACGGCCTTTTTGGGCGGAGCCGACAGCTGAGGCTTCCTCACCACGGGAGCCAGTGTTCGATTGGGTGCAGTCATGACCCGAGGGGCTGGGGCTGCGACTGGGGTGGGAGCATTCAGCGACGGCTGTTTTGCCCGGAGTGCCCGACCGCCTCGGGCGACGGCTTCTTGCTGGGCGCCGAGAGAGGTCTTGGCAGTTTTGAGCGAACGGGTGACCTGGGAACTGGCGACCGCGGCATCGCCCGATTTGGCCCGGCCGAATGATCGGTAAAGCGTGGAGAGTTCGCGACGGGCAACGGCATCGTTTTCCAACTGCGGAAGCAGACGGCGGTTCATGGTCACCTGGTTGCGGCGTTCGTCCTCGACGATGAGATACGCGGTGTAGGGTGTGACGATGCCGTATTCGCGGGCCAACTGCGTGATCTCGTCCTTGAGTTCCTTGCGTTCACCGCGCAGCCGCATTTCGTCGAGGAGATAGCCGACACGCCGGGTCGCCCACAGTCGTGGGATGAAGGAATTGCGGGCGGAACGCTTGGGGAAGTTGAACGAGAATTCGTGAGCAACCGTCTTGCCCTTGAGCGCGCCTTGGAGGACGAGTTCGCCTTTGCCCTGGTTGCGATAACGGCCGACGACGACGAGTTGGTAGCCCTTGAAAAGATCGGGGAGATTGCGTGGGTAGGTCTGCGCGGCGCGGACCTTGCCGGGGAATTTCAGCTTCAGGTCGGCGAGTACGGGATCCTTGATCTTGCTGAAGAAGCGCGAAAGCTTCACCTCCAGATCTTCCTCGGGCAGGACGTATTGGCTGAACGCCTTGGTCTGTTCGGTGATGCGATCGAGGAGGTGGGTGTTTACGTCCGTGCCGATGCCGAAGCAGAAGATTCGCGTGAGCCGTGAATTGTCCTTCGCTACGTTGGCGACGATATCGCGTTCGTTGGTCACGCCGATGGTCGGACGGCCGTCGGTGAGAAAGATGACGACGTAGGGACGCTTGGATTTCTGGGGACGGGTCTTCAGGGCGAGTTGAAGAGCGTCGTTGATCGCAGTGGAACCAATGGGACGGAGGTCACGGATGAATTCCTTGGCCCTGCGCCGATTCTTTTCATCGGCCTCCTTGAGTCCATCGAAAAGCGGTTCGACCTCGGTGGCAAAGCGCAGCACTTCGAAGCGATCTTGGTCATTGAGATTCTCCACGCAAAAGCCGAGGGCCTTCTTGGCCTGCTCCAGCTTGTTGCCGGACATGGATCCGGAAGTGTCGAGGACGAAGGTGACATCCTTCGGCAGCGTTTCGTCTTTCTTCGCCTGATTGCCGGGGGAAAGCAGAAGGAGGAAGTAACCTTCTTCACCGTCCTTGCGATGCGTCAACAGGCTGGCGCCAAAATCCGTGTTGGCGGCGGCGTAATAGAGTTGGAAATCCGATTCCGGTTTGACGTTTTCAGCGGACCAGGTGATGCGGGCGGTCCTGGCTTTCTGCTCGATCTTCGGTTCGTGCGTGGCGGACCAAACCGATTTCAAAGGCGCCTTCGTCTGGAGATCCACTTCCAGCGAAACTTCCTTCGGCGGCTTGCCAGAATGCTTCGCCACGCTGAGCGGCGCGCGGTATTCGATCAGTCCGCTGTCGGCCGTCAGCACCTGGGTGTAGGACACCGAGATGGTTCGCCGGCCACGCGCGGGGAAGGGGAAAATGCGAATCTTGTAGAGATCGCGATCGGCGTATTCGAGCAGGCCGGGATCCTTGAGAGAACGCACGATGCCCTCGTAGATCTTTCGCGCCTTGCCGGAGTCAAGCATTTCGGCCTCGGCGCGTTGGCCGTTGATTTCAAGCGTGAAGCCGTCCAATTGCGCTCCCTTGGGCACGGGAAAGAGAAAGGTGCCTTCGACCTGGCGCGAATTGGGATTATGAAAGACCTGCTCGATCGTGGTCCGCGCCACCTGATCCTCGATGCGGGCAGTGACGCGCTGCCGTTCGAGTTCGATGGCGCGGGTCACGACCGCGGGCGGGCGGGGTCGCGGCGGATGTATGATGCGGCGATCCGGACCAGGCCAACGATGGTCGTCGTGCACGATGACAATCCCGGATCCGAAAGCGGACATCGAGAACAACAGCAGGAGGAAGACGTTGACGACTCTCATGGATGGTTAAACGGCAAGCCGGGCCGAGTGCTCCAAAGTTTTTTTCCGGTCCGCTAAGGGGGCTATTCGAGTCCCTCTTCGTTGATGATGCGATTCATGCAAGATTCGCAAACCCCGTGCGAGAAACGCAACAACGGGGCATCAATCACAGAATCCGCCAGTGGCTGCCATCCCTGACTGGATTTCACGGAGCGACACCAGGCACAGATGGTCATCATTTTCGCCGGAGCATCGTTCTCGGGCAGTCCCACTCGCAAACACTCGCGATAACGAAACGCGCCATGAATCAAGGCGGTCAGTTCGTTCGGCTTGGCCGGTTTGGTGAGGTAGGCGAAGGGAAAGGTCGCCTGCGCACTGCTGATGACACCGGCATCGCTGTTGCCCGAGAGAAAGATCACCAGAATGGTTCGCAGTTCCGCCACCTTCTCGGCGACTTCCACACCATTCATGCCGCCTGCCAGATCGATATCGAGAACCATGACCGCGGGATTGAGCCGAACGGCTGCTTCGACCGCCTCCGGCCCGGACGTCAACGGAGGATAGTAATCGATGTTCGCCCGTTGCAAATCGAGGAGCAACAAGGTCGAGTAAGCCGGGTCGGCTTCCACGATCAAGACCTTTTGGTCGCCATCGTGGCTGACGGGTAATTGCTTGTCAGACAACCGTTCCATACAGAACTGCGTTGGATTGGCTATTGGGGACAAACCGAAGTTCGGTTTCGGTGGCGGTGCTGAACCGACCGTCATCGAGGATGTTTCAAAAAACCCTGAGATGGCGAGCCAAATCCGTGCTCAATCGCCCCAAACGTCCTTGGCCACGCGGGCCACTTTTTCGTAGACGGCGCGGGCTCTTGCGTAGGTCAACAGCACCTGATCGCGATCGGCCTTGCTCTGGTAGCGGTCGGGCAACTCGGCGATCTCAATCAGCCGGTCGATCCATCGAAGATTGTATTCTGCCGAAGCACGATTGGCTGTTGGACGATTGTCGACGCTGACGTAAATGGGGCTGGTGTGGGCCTGGCGCAGCCGGCCGTCAGGGGCTTCATAAATCACGCGAGCGGCAAACCAGCCACTGCGCAAGGCGATCACGTTTCCGGTATGGGCCGTGTCATACTGGGCGATGAATGTTTCCGGTTCGATGGCAGGCTCGGACCGGGAGAAGCTGCTCGACTTGTCGGGCAGGGCGACGACTTCGCCGTTGTGAACCAGTTCCACCCGCTCAAGTTTGTTCGTCCAACGCACGCGGATTCGCGCTTCAAAACGCTCGCCGGACTTGGCCTTGATCGTGTCGCCGATGCGGTGCTCGCCAATGTTCAGATCCAGCGCCGGGCCGGAGGTGGCGAAGGTCCTTCCAGCTTTGACGGCGGCCCAGAAGCTCTCCGCGGTCAGATCACCGATCACCCGGGCGTAGGTGCGGTTGTAACCCATCGGCACGCGCATCACGCCCATGGCCGAACCACCGGACACGCCCATGCGAATCCCGCAGTTGAGCCAGTGGTAGTACTGCCGGTTGGTACGCCGGAAGAGTTCATCCGGCTCCGACAACGGCCGCTCATCCGGACTCAACGGGCCGATCATTCCCCAACCACCCGGCAAGGTGTGCTCGCGGTGATAATGATTGTGGCAGAGCTGCGCGACGTCGTACACGCCCAACGCCGCGCCCACCGTGGTCTCTCCCCAGGAAGGCTTGTCGGTATCCGCGATGAGATTTGGTGAGTGCCTTTTCGCCCCCAACGCAAGCGTGGCATCGGTGGGAAAACGGGTATCGAAGCGCTGGGCGAAGACCGGACGTTTCAGGTTGTAAAGGAAGGTGGCTCCGACCGTGGCACCGGGTTGCGCGCGGCCGTTGATCCGTTCGATCTCGAGATTGTTGCGCGTCACCAGGTGATGTTTGTCCACACCAATGACGGGCCCGCCTTCCCACTTCGGCCAAGTCCTGGACCACTCCTTTTCGTGGCCGCGCAACCAGGCTGAGAACGCCGGAACCAGGTGCACATCATCGGCCCGCGCGAGTTGCTTCAAGACCTCCGGTTGATCGTGGCCAAAGTGCACGTGCAGATCGGAGCTGAACCATCCTTCCTCCGGCAGGTTGATCCAACGCATCAGTGTCACGCTCAATTCGGTCGTCTGGCCCGACATGATCTCCACCTGCCGATCCACGACCACCCATTCCTTGCCTTTCTCCAGATGTACGGTCGCGGGGCCGGTTGGCAAAATGAGGCGAAAACTCCCGTCGCAGGAGAAGCTGCGATCGCGGTCATAGGGAGTCGCATTGACCGGGGCAGCGGGCCGAAAGAACCGCTTGCCTCCCGCATCGACCCACGCTCGAACGGGCAGCGGCTCCTGGCGCAGATTGACGACCCGGACGGCGAGTGTCCCCGATGGATCGACGGCCGAACACATTCCGGCCATCAACAGAAGAACGAGCGGCAAACGGGACATGGCCCGAGGCTACCCGGAATTTTCCCGAGTCCAAAGGTTTTGAATTCTTCGCGCGAAGACGATTGAAGCCGCGCACCCAATGCCCAAAGCAAACGAGATCGAGTTCGAGGGTGACGGCAACACGCTGCCACCGGAGATCGACGGCTGGATGCGCGAACATTTGAACGAGGACGATAATCTCGGTTCCTCCGCCTTTCGAAGCGTGTTCAAGCGCCAGCGCGGCGATCGCCGCCCGATGGTACGCATCAAGTTGGATTACGAGAACCGCCAGACGCTGCTGCTGTTCTCCGAAGAGTAACCGTTCTTCGCCATGGAATCACTTCATCGCGAACTGCACAAAGCCTGCGAACTCACCGGCCGCGAAGCCGACGTCGGGTATTACCTCTCGTTGGGCAAGACCAATCCGGAGATTTCCATGATCCTGGAGATCGCCGAACGCACGGTTCAGAAACACCTCGAAAACGCCTTTCCAAAACTGGGCGTCGAGAATCGCCAGGCCGCCATCGTCTTCATCTTCGACTTTTTCAAGCGCCTTCATTCCGAAAACATGGAATGAATCCGGAAGCGGGCCGCTTGAATTTGCCTCCCGTCTCGTCAATGTTCTCCCATGGAGAACGGCACTACAGGACTCCCGCCCAAAGCGCGTTTTTGCGTCGTGACAATTCGCGGCGCGCTAAAGCCCCGTCCTTCCGGCATCCAGCTGGGAGCAGTTGCGCATGGCTCGTGTTGGTGGGATCAAGTCCTGCAAGTGAAGTAGGTATTCAACCCGTCAGTTGTGATTGACGCACTTGGAACTCCCGGCAGGATGCCGGAAGGACGGGGCTTCCGCGCGATCCACAGGTTACGATAAATTACGCTTCTGTAGGAACGGCGAAGACAGCGACTTGGTGCGAAATATTTCATTTCTCAGATGGCGTAGAATTACCGAGCACGTCATCCATCCACTTCGCCATACGGGCGAGGCGGTGGCGATCGCCGCCGGCGACTTCGGCGGTTCCCCAGCCTTGGTAGTCTATTTTCCGAAGTTCCTTTCGGACGTTTTGCCAGTGGACTTCGCCGCCGTTGGTTCCCATGGCGGTTTTGGATTTGAGCTTCTCGTTGCCGAATTCCCTGTGACCGCGGTCTTTGACGTCGATGCGGCCGATGTGATTGCCGAGGACCTTGGCCCAGTGTTCAGCGGATTGCTTGGTCCAGGTGATGGTGTTGCCGGTATCGTAGTAGGAGCCGACGATGGGATCTTGAAATGACTCGATGAAGCGGACCATGCCTTCGGCGGTCTTCAGGAACGTGGCGCGCACGTTTTCGATGAGGAGACGGACCTGACACTTTTTTGCGATGGGGATCGCCGTGATGACAAGATTTTGCCAGTGCCGGAAGTTCTGGTCGTAGCTCAACTTCGGATCTTCGCGCGCGAGAATGAGAACCGAAGAGGCTCCCAGGGTATCGGCCATTTTGACGGCGGAGATGATGTCGGGCTCGGAGGCGTTGACCACTCCGTGGATTGGGAGGCCTGATTTCTCGGTGGCGGCGAGATAGGCGCGCTCCTCGTTGCGATTGCGGGTGTAGACTTCCACGCCGTCGAATCCAAGATCGCGCAGGAGCTTGAACTTATCCATGAGGGACAGGTCTTCCTGCACCATGGAGTATTTGACGGCGATCTTGATGCGCCGCTTCGCAGGGGCCGCCGCGGATGCGCCGGTGGCGATGCTGGCTCCGGTC
>JBMYQZ010000262.1:0-7463 GCA_049601855.1 Limisphaerales bacterium
CATGGAGGCTTTGAATTCGCAAACGGGGCCGGTGTTTCTCACTTACAAGTCGGTCTCCGCGATGGATGAGTTTGTGGGCAAGAAGACGGCGGAAGAGCCGGCGGTTGATTTTACGGCATCGGACAACGTGAGGCACACGGCTTGGGTGGTGAATGAGCAGCGTGATATCGATTTCATCTCGGAACAGTTTGCGGCGATTCCCAATACCTACATTGCCGATGGTCATCATCGCAGTGCGGCGGCTGGCCGGGTGTTCGAAAGTCGCAACGGCGAGGGACATAGTCCCTGGTTTCTGACGGTTATCTTCCCGCATGATCAGATGCAGATCTTGGCGTACAATCGTGCGCTGAAGAATCTGAACGGAAATTCTGGTGAGGAACTGTTGGAGAAACTGGGTGCGGTATTCGAAATTGAAGAAGGCGGTGCGGCGACGCCCGGCAAGAAGCATGACCTTGGGTTCTATCTCGCCGGGAAGTGGTACGGGCTAACCTTCAAGTCGGAGTTGACCGCGACGGATGATCCGTTTGAGAGCCTCGATGTATCCTTGCTGCAGAAGCATGTTTTGACTCCGATCTTTGCTGTGGATGATCCGCGGACGAGCGACGACATTGCCTTCATTGGTGGTATTCGTGGGACGGGTGAGTTGGAGAAAATCGTGAACAGCGGGGACTTCGCCTGCGCGTTTTCGATGTACCCGACGAGCATCGAGGATTTGATGGCGATTGCGGATAATGACGGGGTGATGCCTCCGAAGAGTACTTGGTTTGAGCCCAAGCTGCGGGACGCGATGTTCTGTCACATGATCTGAGTTCTGCCCACGGACTACTCGGTTTTCACAGATTAGAAGGATTGGGTTGGATGATATCGTCTACATCCGCGCCATCTGGTAATCCGCTGCCGATTGAGTTACCGGTCGGCCAAATGCGATTCGATGTCGGGAGGATTCCACCAGACTTGCTTGTCGGTATCCGTTGCGATGATGCGAGCGGCGTTGTAGCCGCAGAGTCCGGTGATGTTTCCGCCTGGATGAGTCGAACCGCCGCAGAGGTAGAGTCCGGGGATGGGCGTGCGATATTTGCCGGCGCCGGGGAACGGGCGGTTATAGCCGACCTGATCGTTGGCGAATGATCCGACCAGCAGATCTCCGTTCTGCATGTTAGGGAGAGTGATTTCGGTGTCGAGAGGGCTGAGGCAGAACTGATCCAAGATGTTGTCGCTGGTGAGATTGGGGGCGTAGTGGGTCCATTTCTCGAGGAGTCGGGCGCCGTGTTGGTCGCGTTTCTGTTTCCAGGACTGGGGATTGTTGTTCAGGTGGTAGGGGAGTTTTTCCCAGAGGAAGGAGGTGTGCCTGCCTTCGCTGGCTTGGCTGGGATCAAAACGCGTTGGGCAGGATCCCCATGCGACCGTGGGTGGGAGCTTGCCCTGTTCGTGGGCGGTGACGATTTGGTGGAATTGTTCGACGGAGTCCAGCCCCACGATGGTCATCAACGCGTGATTGAGCTGAGTGTCGGCGTACTCTGGCGGCTCATCGGTGACCAAGTGCAGACCAAACAGCGGGGCGAGCAGATTGTATTGAAACGCTTCGGCCTTGGAGCGGAGATCAGCGGAGGTCTCTGACTCCGGGAGGTATTGGAGAAAGGTCTGTTGGGGATTGAGTCCGGACGCGACGAAGCCATTGGAACGGATCCGTTCTCCGGACGCGAGTTCGATCCCGGATGCTCGTCCAGACTCGACGATGATGCGTTTGAGTTCGATGTCACAACGAATTGCGCCGCCATGGGACTCGATATCTTTGACCAATGCGCGGGCAAGCTCCGCGGCGCCGCCGAGGCACATTTGCGCCTTGTGCGGTGAGGCCAGGAGCGAAGGAATGGCATGGCCGAAACCGGGGAGTCGAAGATCAACCTCGCGGAGTCCATTGAAGAAGAGGAGCCCGGCGCGTACGGCGTCATTTTGGAATTCGCGGATGACGAATTCGATCGGGGAGAGTTCTTGGATCTCCAACAATCGGCGGCCATCCGGGGATCGCTCCAGTAGTTCCCGGCGAAGTTCGGCGGGCAGGGGAGGACATTGGGCTTCCGGGATCAGGATGTTCTCGACGATCGGGCGGAATTCTTCGGCCCATTGCTTGAGCTTGGCGGCGTCGTGCTTGGAAAAAGCGGCGAAGGAGTCAACGGTGCGCTCGAGATCTGTCCACCATTGGAGACTGCGACCATCCGAGTGAATCATCGCGACGTTGAGTTCCGGTTCCACGTAACGGGCGCCCTGGGGTTCCAGTTCGAGATCCCGATACCACGGCATCGCGGTGACAGCGCGATGGAAAAAGGAATGGGGATTGTGAAAGACGCCGGGAACTCTCGGGTTTTCAATCGTTGAAAGGCCGCCGCCGGGGACCTCGGCGCGATCGAGCGAGATGGTTTTCAAGCCACAGCGAGACAGGTAGGCTTGGAGAATCAAGGCGTTGTGGCCCGTGCCGAGGATAATGCCGTCATAGCTGCCCGCAGACATGCTTCGAAGATGCAGCCTCGGATCAACGATTCCAATCGCGATTTCAATCGGCTATCACTACGGCATGCGCAAGCTCAACATCGCTGTTTGTTTCGCCTTTGCCAGCCTCGTGGCGGGTTGCCAAACCAATCGCCCGGTTGTTTTTACTGCCATGGGATGTGGGCCTTACAATCCGGAGGCAGAGAAGGCCTTGTCGCGTTTCATTGCGCTGGATAATCGCGCGGCGACCAGCGCGTTCATGATTCACTGTGGCGATATTGTCACCGGCAAAAACACCAACTGGCCGGAATCGCAGTATGTCAAAGTGGCGGACATCCTGATCGAAGGCAACCAGATCCCGACCTTCATTGTCCCGGGAGACAACGAGTGGAATGACCAGGACGATCCAGCCGCTGGTTGGTCTAAGTGGGAGAAACATTTTATGATGTTCGATGCCAAATGGGTGGCACCCGCCAAGGTGGTGCGTCAGACCGGGCGGATGGAGAACTTCGCCTTTGTGCTCGATGGCGTTCTCTTCATCGGAATCAACAAGGTGGGCGGCAAGGTGCATGATGCGGACGAGTGGCAACGACGGTTGAAGGACAATGGCGCCTGGGTAAAGGAGCAGATGGAAAAACACGGAGATCACGTTCACTCGGCCGCAATCTTCGCGCAGGCGAAGGCTTCCGGTAACAAAGTGCCGGGGAACTCGAGTGTCTTCGTCGATTCCCTGAAGAATTCAGCAAAGGCTTTTGGGAAACCGATTCTGTATCTCCATGCCGATGGCCACAAATGGTATGTCATTGAAGGGGATTGGGCTCCCAATATCACCCATGTGCAGATGGACCTGATCAGTGCCAAGTTTCCGCCGTTGCAGGTAACTGCCACGGGCGATCCGAAAGAGCCGTTTCGATTCGATCGCAGGTTGAGCAGCAAGGAATGGGGCACGAAGTAAACAGTCGTTGAATGTGAATGACCACGCGCTATAACGCTTCTGATGACCATGAAGAAAATTTTGACCCTCACCGGTTTCGTTCTCTCTCTCACACTTTTGCAGGCTGGTAGTCGTGAAGTCCTTTTCGATGGCTCGAATCTCGATGCCTGGGAATATCGCGAAGGGGGATGGGTTTTGGCCAAAGATGGCTCTTTGACCTGCAAGATGGAAAAGGTGAAAGCCAAGAACGGGAAGGTACGCGTTCGCGGTATGGGATACATTTGGACCAAGAAAGAGTACGGGGACTTTGAACTGAGTCTGTCCTACAAACTTTCAGAAGGTGCCAACAGCGGCGTCTTCTACCGCACGGACAAGGACAACCCAGTCAATGGAGGGTTTGAAATCCAACTCATGGACAACGAAGGGTTCCAGAAGACCCACGGAAAAAAGGACGCAAAAAAACTCAATGGTTCCTTTTATGAAGGCAAAGCCCCCTCGTCCAATCCGGCCAACCCAGTGGGTGAATGGAACACCTTCAAACTGACCTGCAAGGGGCCGCGGATTCGTCTGGCGATCAACGGGGTGCAGATCATTGATGTTAACGTGGACGACTGGGACAAGGCTGGGATGAATCCAGACGGAACCAAGAACAAGTTCAAGACCGCGCTCAAAGATCTGCCGCGGACGGGGAGGATCGGACTGCAGAACCATGGACAGGTTGTGTGGTTCAAAGACGTGGTCATCAAGAAATTGTAATAGCCGGAACCGTTGACGTGACTCTTGTTGAGGTCCGTGCTGCTGGAAGGCTGTCTCCAGCTACGGGCGCGGAGTCAGATATGCGCTCGGAGTTGCGGGTAGAATAAACGGAATTGCTGCTCCAATTCTGGATAGATTCTTCCGATATGCTTCTCGGCTCCGATCATCTTGGAGAAAACCGGGCGGCGGAGTGAGATTCGTTCGATGGCCAAACCGATTCCTTCGATTTTGGCGTAGGCGTGGAGCCAACGTTCGTCATGGCCACGTTGAACGATCTCAGCTGAGCCGGATGGCAGCTCATCGGCTTCGAGGATCCGGGTTAGATGTTCATCGATGAATCTATCACGGGAACATTCTTCCCACTCCTCCCAAGTGCGGGAAAGGCAGAGATCGAACGCCAGGTCACAGAGAATACCGGCGAATCGACGCAACTCACTTGGGAACAAACTACGTGCTTCGGTCACCAACGGATGATGATCCGTAAATGCGTCAATGGAACGGTGGAACCAGATGCCGGTCAGAAACTCGTCGGAGCCTGCCGTGGGGCAATAGTCGGCCGTGAGATTTCCAGCCGCGGCGACGGGATCAAGTTCTTGTCCGAGATGAAGATGGGCGAGGAGATTCACGCAATGATGTCGCGGACAACATTGCCGTGGACGTCGGTGAGACGGAAGTCGCGGCCGGCGTAGCGGTAGGTGAGGCGTTCGTGGTCGAAGCCGAGGAGGTGGAGAACGGTCGCGTGGAGGTCGTGGACGTGGACGGGTTTGTCAACGGCCTTGAATCCGAACTCATCCGTCTCGCCGTAAATACCGGGTTTCACGCCGCCGCCGGCAAGCCACATGGTGAAACCGTGATGGTTGTGATCGCGCCCGCTGGGGGTCTTGACGCCGGTGCCAGACATGGGGAGTTCGACGGTGGGGGTGCGACCGAATTCGCCGCCCCAGATGACGAGGGTTTCGTCGAGGAGTCCACGTTGTTTGAGGTCGCGGAGCAAGGCTCCGATGGCCTGGTCGCATTCGCCTGCGAGTCGCTTGTGGCCGGCGGCGATCTGGGTGTGGGAGTCCCAAGGCTGACTGGCACCATGCCACACCTGCACGAAGCGTACGCCGCGTTCAACGAGGCGACGGGCCATGAGAATCTGACGGGCTTGGACGGTGTTGCCGTATTGCTCGCGGATGTACTTGGGTTCCTTCTCGATGTCCAAGGCATCGGAGGCTTCGAGCTGCATGCGATAGGCGAGCTCGAAGGTTTGGAGGCGGGCTTCAAGATTGGCGTCGTTCGCGCGGGTGGCGAGGTGGCGCTCATTCAATTGACGCAGGAAGTCCAATTGGCGCCTTTGCTTGGCGGGATCGAGACGTTGGTTGCGCAGGTAAGGGATCAGATCATCTCCGGGTTTCTTGCCCTTGATGTTGATGTGAGTGGCTTGGTAGGAACCGGGCAGGAAGGAGGCACGCCAGTTCGATGAACCCTTGGTCGGAAGACCGGGACAAAGGACGACGAAACCTGGGAGGTTCTGATTTTCGGTTCCGAGGCCATAGTTGATCCAGGAGCCCATGCTGGGGCGATTGAATTGCGAGTCGCCGCAATTCATTAGCATGAGTGAAGGTTCGTGGTTCGGAACGTTCGCCCGCATGGAACGAATGACGCAGAGATCATCGGCGGCGGCCTCTGCTGTGTGGGTAAACAGATCGCTTACCGGCAGTCCGCTTTGGCCGTATTCGCGAAAGGGAAAGGGGGACTTCATCGCGGCGCCAGTCGGGCGTTCCGTCGGCAGATGACTCGGGATCTTCTTGCCGTCCCACGTTTCGAGGGCGGGCTTGGGATCGAAGGTGTCGACGTGGGATGGGCCGCCGTTCAGGAAGATGTGGATGACGCGTTTGACCCGAGACGGAAAATGGCTGGCCTTCGGCAGCAAGGGGCTTCCGCCTTGGCCGTGGAGAAGTCCTTGGGCCATCAACGCGCCCATGCCCATCCCGCATTGGCGGAGCATGTTGCGACGCGAGAGGTCGAAAGAATCAGTCGATGAAATTGAATTCATTGGATGCCAAAAGGACTTGGGCGATCTCCAGCCAGCCATGCGGTTTCTGCCAACGCGCGAGTTTCAATTCTTCGGGAGAAGGATCGCGGCCATAGATCAGGCGATACATGTGGATGACCACTTCGCTTTTACCGAGAGCCGTCGCCCGCTGCATTACCTTGCGTGCGCGCGCTTCCAGAAACGGGCTGTTCATGAAGAAAAGCGCCTGTTGTGGAACGGTTGTTTGCGGCCGCTTGGGAGCGTGCAGATTGGGGTCGGCGAAATCAAATGTGCGAAGTGTCGGGGCAACGTCATAGCGATCGATGAAACCGTAGATCGCCCGTCGGCGGGTTGGGTTGCGGCCTTCCAGAAGCCCGGGCCGACCACCCAAGGTGCGATCGAGTTCGTCACTGACGGCCAACAGGGCATCGCGGGTTTGCTCGAATGAGAGACGACGACGTTCGGCGCGGGTGAAGTAGAGGTTCTCGGGATCCCGTTCCCAATTATGGCTCGCGCTGCTCTGCTGGAAGGTGGCGGAATGGACGATCATGCGGTGCAGTTTTTTGAGCGACCATTTGTTTTCGATCAGATAAGATGAGAGGTAATCGAGTAGGTCGGCCTGCACGGGTTTCGGGGTCTGCAGTCCGAAATCGCTGGGGGTATTGACCAGGGGCTTGCCGAAGTGATGCATCCAAACCCGGTTGACGATCACGCGGGCGGTCAGCGGGTTGTTTGGCGAGGCGATCTTCTGGGCCAGTTCGCGGCGACCGGTGCCGTCGGAGAAGGCCTTGCGATCGGATCCCTCGAGGATCGCCAAGAACTGGCGCGGGGTTTTGTCGCCACGCAGGGCGGCGTTGCCGCGTTTATGGATGTAGGAATCGCGGGGGCGGGAGACGTTTTCGAGGACCATGGCGCGGGGTGGAGAACCGGCATGAGTGACGATCAGTCGGTCGACTTTGGCCACAAGTTTGCGGTGGGCCTCACGAGAGCCTCGGTTGAAGTAATTCGGCATCTGATCAATCGGGAAGCCCGTGGGGCCGGCGGGATTACGCAGGACTTGGCGCAGGTCTTCCTGAGGTTTCTCTTCGCGTGGCTGATCGGAGTCGGTGGCAGCAAGTGTTTGGGCGTAGATCTGGCAGAACTCGTCCAGGTTCGAGGGAGGCTTTTTCTGCAGCGTCGCCTTAACGAGGGAATTCACGTTGGTCGAAGTGCTGAAGAGTTTCGCGAGGGCGTCCTGGGCGTCTTTGTTCTTGCCGTCTCCGTAGAGTT
>JBMYQZ010000263.1:0-7430 GCA_049601855.1 Limisphaerales bacterium
AATTCATGACCCGCAAGTTTCGAGAGAACGGGTACGCCGCGGAGTCGCTTCTTGGCGACACAGCGCCAATTGAGCGGGATGAGCGCATCAATGAGTTTAGAAAGGGCAGGCTCAAGTTTTTGTTCGTCGTCGATGTTCTCAGCGAAGGATTTGATCTACCTGAGATTAACCTGGTGATGTTTCTTCGACCTACCGAAAGTCTTACGGTCTTTCTTCAGCAGTTGGGACGGGGTCTGAGGCTTTCACCGGAGAAGGAGTGTCTGACAGTGCTGGATTTCGTCGGACAGAGCCATCGGCGTTATCGGATTGATCGCAAACTAACCGCCCTACTAAGACACACACGACGGCGGATTGACCGTGAGATCGAACAAGATTTTCCAAACCTTCCACCCGGATGCAGTATTCAGTTGGAACGAGTGGCCCGAAAACACGTCTTGGAGAATATTCGGAATTCTCTCGGTAATCTAAGGTCGTTTGTGCCTGAGGCGATCCGGACTTTCGAATCTGAAACAAAACTTCCGCTGACTTTTGGCAACTTTGTAAGGGAAACGAACCTCTCGCCGACTGAACTGCTCAAGAACAAATCTTGGTCGGAGTGGAAAGACATCGCGGCCGGAACGCAGAAGGTCAACGATCCTGATCTAAGAGACACACGAAAGGCACTACGGCGCTTCACTCTCCGAACGGACCCGGTCTTGCTTTCCAAGGCGCAACACCTCACCACTACAGTTGTATCCGAGGATGCCGCTCCCTATGGGCTGAGCGAACCAGAAGCTGCCTCATTGCACTATCTCTTATGGAATAAGAAGGGGGCTGAGTTGAGCATATCGTCGTATCAAGAGTCGTTCGAGCGCTGGCACGCGAACTCCAGTGCTGCTGCGGATCTCGCGGAGATTCTGGAGTGGCGCTTGTCCAATCAATCGTTTGTGACTACCTCGGCCGAATTGTCCGTTCCATGCTTCCTTCGTTTGCATGCTGCTTACGGACTGCGGGAGATTACCGCTGCGTTTGGTAAAGCTGATCTCGAAACGACAGGTCCAACTGGAACGGGCGTTATCCCAGTTAAGGAAATCAATACCTATCTTCACCTCGTTACCTTTCGGAAAGAAGAGAGGGATTTTTCTCCAACCACGCGCTACCACGATTATCCGATCAGTCCTACGATTCTACATTGGGAATCTCAGGCCCGCACTGCGCAGGAAAGCGACACTGGCCAGAACTACATTCATTTCCAGGAGCTCGGCTACACCATCCTTTTTTTCGCCCGCCTGGAAAAGGAAATCGACGGGGAAACGGCACCCTTCCTCTTTCTTGGGCCCGCTCGCTCACTCCAATCTTATGAAGACAATCGTCCGATCAAGATGATCTGGGAACTTGAACACGCGATGCCTGCAGAATTCTATGAATCTGCAAGGACAGTTTGAACCTCCTACGTTTGTTTGTACGTCCGCGGATAAGAAGCCGAAGCAGAATGCTAAGTTCTGGCGGGAGAAGATCGGGGGGAACTGGGCGCGGGATCGGCGGGTGACGCGGCGGTTGCGGAAGCTTGGTTGGGGCGTGTGCCGGATCTGGGAGTGTCGGTTGAAGAAGTCGCCGGAGGTTTGTGTGCGGCGGATTCTCCGGATGCTGGACTAGCCGCAAAGAGCGCAGAGACTACAAAGATCTTTCAACCACGGAAGTGGACGGAATTTACGGAAGGATGTGAGGCTCAGTTTCAGGCCCGATTCCGTGTCTTCGGTGTATTGCGAGGTTGTCCAAACTCAGGCGAGGAAGGCGCGGATGTAGGGTTCGAACAGGACGGGTTCGAGGAGGAAGGAGTCGTGGCCTTTTTCGGAGTGAACGGTGATGCGGGTGGAGTCGACGCCGGCGCGTTTGAGCTGTTCGGCAAGTTGGGCCTGCTCTTCGGGGTAGAAACACACGTCGGAGTCGATGGAGAAGATGTGGAAGCGTTGCCCGGTGCAGCGGGCGAAGGCTTCCAGGGCGGTATCGCAGCCGGCCTCCTGGGCGAGGTCGAACTGCTGCCAGGCGTGGATGATGCGGAGGTAGGTGTTGGCGTCGAAGCGGCGGGTGAATTTCTGGGATTGGTGGAGCATGTAGGACTCCAGGGTGCTCGACAGCGGATACCAAGACAGGTTGTCCGCGCTGGTGAGGTGTTCGGAGCGGGCGCGTTCCTGCATGGCGGCAAGAGAGACGTAGGTCTTGTGTCCGATCATGCGGGCGACGGCGAGGCCGCGATTGGGCGGATCGTTCAGTTCGTAGTCACCGCCGCAAAAGCCGGGATCGGTCTCGATGGCAAACACCTGCTCGAAGTTGTGCACACGTTGCAGAGGGGTGACTTCGTAGCCGGTTGCGATCGGCACGACGTTGGCCGCGCGTTCGGGATAACGGGTGGCAAGATTCAGCGCCAGGATGCCCCCGAGAGAGGCGCCGACGACGGCGTGAAGTTTCGCGATGCCCAGTTTGTCGAGGAGGCGCAGTTGCGAATCAACGATGTCGGAGATTCGGATCGCGGGAAAACCGCTCCCGTATGGCTTGCCGGTCGCGGGATCAATCGAACTGGGTCCGGTCGAGCCATAGCAGCCGCCCAGATAATTCGCGCAGATCACGAAGTGATGGTCGGTGTCCAGCGCCTTGCCGGAACCAACGAAGTCGTTCCACCAACCGGTCTGGCACTCATCGGTCCAACGATCGCCGATTTCCGGCACCGAGGAATTGAGCCCGGCCGCATGTTGGCTGCCACTGAGGGCATGGAACACGAGGACGGCGTTCGACGCGTCCGCGTTCAACTCGCCATAGGTCTCGTAGGCGAGGCCCGCGTGCGAGAGCTTCTTTCCTTCGGCAAGGACCAAGGGTTTCTCAGGGGTGGCGACAACCTGAAAACGGGTCTCTACGCGATCGGGTATCATGAATGAAAAGCTGCCCCGGCCGGGGGAGTCTCCGACCGGGGCAATCGTAAGCGACTGGGTCAGGCGGTGGCCGCCTGCAAGGCCTGCTCAAGGTCGGCGATGATGTCGTCGGTGTCTTCGATGCCGACGCTCAGGCGGACCATCTCCGGTGAGATGCCGGCGCCACGTTGTTGTTCCTCGTTCAGCTGCGAGTGCGTGGTCGTGGCGGGATGGATAGCAAGGCTCTTGGCATCGCCGACGTTGGCGAGATGGGAGAAAAGCTTCAGCGAGTCGATGAACTTGCTGCCGGATTCCTTGCCGCCCTTGATGCCGAAGACGACCATTGAGCCGCCCTTGCCCTTGAGATACTTCTTGTTGAGCTCATACATCGGGTCGTCTTCGAGTCCCGGGAAGCGGACCCATTCAACGTCCGCGTGATCCTTCAGGTAGCGAGCGACCTTGTCGGCATTGGCGCAGTGCTTCTCCATGCGGAGCGGCAGGGTCTCAATACCTTGGAGGAACATCCACGAGTGATCCGGCGAGATGCAGGAGCCGAGATTGCGGAGCGGCACCGTGCGCATGCGCAGGATGTAGGCGAGCGGGGCAAGCATGTCCGGCAGGTCATGTCCCCAGCGGAGACCGTGATAGGAAGAATCCGGTTCGTCGAAGAGCGGGTGTTTGCCGGCGTTCCACTTGAACTTGCCGCTGTCGACGACAATGCCGCCGAGGCCGGTGCCGTGGCCGCCGAACCATTTGGTCAGCGAATGCACCACAATGTCGGCCCCATGGGAGAGCGGTTGCGTCAGGTAAGGGGTGGAGAAAGTGGAATCAACCACCAGCGGCAGACCGGCGTCGTGCGCCACCTTGGCGACCTCCTCAAGATCCACGACTTCCAAGGCGGGATTGGAGACCGTTTCGCAGAAAACCGCACGGGTCTTGTCATCGATCGCGTCGGCGAAGTTCTGCGGATCATTTGAGTCCACAAATTTCACCGTGATGCCGAACTTCGGCAGGATGTCGTTGAACTGGGTGTAGGTGCCGCCGTAGAGGTTGCGTGCACTGACGATGTTGTCGCCGGCCTGGGCGAGGTTGATAACGCTGTAGAAGACGCCGCTCGTGTCCGAGGCCAGACCAAGGCCGGCCATTTCGTGCGCGCCTTCGAGCATCGAAACGCGCTTCTCGAGTACGTCCGTCGTCGGGTTCATCAGGCGGGAATAGATGTTCCCGAGTTCCTTCAGGGCGAAGAGGTTCGCCGCGTGCTCAGTGTTGTTGAACTGGAAGGCCGTCGTGCGATAGATCGGCACCGCGCGGGCAGTGGTGGTTGGGTCCGGTTGCGAACCCCCGTGAAGACAAATGGTATCAAACTTCATTGCTAGTTGGCCGATTGCCTCGGCTGGGCAGAGGAGCGTGCCAGATTCGACCACAGACACACAAGCATCGGGGTGAACCCGATCGCACCAAACGGACAAAGGCCGAATTCTGGTTGGAAGCTCAAATCTTGGTGCCTTGGTGGTTAATCCGTTTGGGAAACCAGGGCCCGTTTGCCCGGGACGAATTCTTCGAAGCCGAGGTCGAGGACGGGGCCGGAGCCTTCGGGGTGGGAGTCTTTGGCGAAGGCGTGAACCAGGCCGTGGCGGTCGATCTCGTGGGTTTCACGCACGAGGATGAAGGTGACGCGACCGGTGGTGTCTGCTTTGACGAATTCGAGGAGGGCGTCGGAGCGGAACCATTGGACGCCTTTGAGCTTGCTGCGTTTGAGGGAGAAGGTGCCGAGTTTTCGGGCGGTCTCGATGGGTGGAGCCTGGTCCCATTTGCAGTCGATGGGGAAATTCTCGGTCGACTCGTCGGTGACGCCATAGACGGCGAAGGTATTGGTCTGCGGGAGATGGGCGGCGTAGCCAAAGCCGCTGGGGACGACGTAGAAACGCAGGCGAGCGTATCTGGCTTTTTTCAATTCTTCCTTGGTGACGTTAAAGGAGAAGAGGGAGCGACGGTCGAAGGCGATTTTCTTTTCCTGTGACTTGGCCATCAACAGGTCGGGGTGGAGCAAGTGTTCCATATCGTTGCGGACGATGCTGGTCGCGAGACTGCCAGCGCGGATACGTTTGCTCTTGCGCGTGCGGTGGGCTTTGGTGGCCGTCTGGTCGCTTTTCAACTGCAGGCCCTGATCGGTGATGGTGGAGACTTGGTCTTCGGTCATGTGGAGTTCTTTGCCGGTCGGCGGGTGGTGCACGGAGATCTCGCCGGAGATGACGGTGAAGGAGGAGTCGGTGGTATCGGGGCTGACCTTCACGGCAAATTGTGTGCCGTGGTCGACAACGTAACCGCCCGGAGTGTCCATGATGAAACCGATGGCGGGTTCCGGGACGTCGATGACGGCGGCACCGAAGAAGAGTTTGCCGCGCATCGGGGTCTGGAGTTCGAGCTTGGCGGGGGCTTCGAGGATGACCTCGGCGCCGGAGTGGAAGCGGATGGTGGCGACGCCGGCTTTGAGTTCGAGCTGACCCGCTTCGAGCTTCGAACCAGGAGCGGTAGGGAGGGTGCTTTCCCAGGCGGCGTCTTCATTGGAGACGAGGGTGGCGACGGTTTCGGGTTGGGAGTTCTGGAGCCAGAAGAAGCAGCCAATGACGACGGCCGCGGCGGCGGCGAGGGCGCGAATGGAGTAAGGTTTTTCGTGATGGGTGAGTTTCTCGATGGTGAGAGAGTCGCCCAGCATCTGGAGGTTGGCGTGCTGCGAGGTGAGGTCGAGGAAGAGGCGGCGGGCTTCCTTGCTGGCCTTCAGTTTCGCCTCCACATCGGCGGCTTCGGAATCGGTGATGGATTCGTCGAGGCGTTTCTCGATCAGTTCGGCCAGTTGGTTTTTTTCTTCGGGTGTCATCTTCAAATGGTGGGCTCTAAGAAATTCGTGAGTCTTTGCGTTAGCCATGCCGCGGACTCGCAAGCTCATCCCTCCACGAGACACAGGGCGCGTTCGGCGTCCCGATGGAGGGATGAGCTTGCGAGTCCGTTCTCACGATCCTGCCTGCGTCATGCATTTGCGCAGGGCCAGGCGGATGGGGCTGAGGACGCGGTAGGTGGCCTCGACGGTGCGTTCGACGCGGGCGGCGACGTCTTCCACGGAGGAGTCCTTGAAGTAGCGGAGGATCAGGATCTCGCGGTGGGCGGGTTGGAGTTTGGCGATGCAGGTCTTGAGTTGCTGGCTCTTCTCAGCGAACTTGTCGGAGGTTTCCTCGTATTCCTCGGCGAGCAACTCGTAGCATTCGTCGGTGAATCAGAGGCGTTTGTTTTCGACGCCCTTCTTTTTGCGGTAGGCGAGAATGCGATGAAGGGCGGTCTTGCGGGCCCAAGCGCCAAAGTTGGTGCCGGATTGGAATCTGGCCATCGAACGCCAGAGGGCCATCTTGGTGTCTTGGAGGATGTCCTGAGCGTCGGCAGTCCGGTACACGAGGCTCATTACGTAGCCGGTGAGCATCTGATCGTGCTTGGTGAGCAGTTCGATGAATTCTTCGACCTTGGCCGGGTTGGGTGACTCTGGTTCCGCCATTTGGATTGGACAGTGCCACAGGGGCTGAAGTTGGACACCTGAATTGAAAGATTCTCGGGGCTGCGGAATACTCGTCGGCCGATGGGGAACCTCCTGATCATCGCCGACCGCTTTCCACCCGATCTCGGGGGGGGTGGCTCGTAGTGCGTCCCGCACCGCCAAAGTGTTGAAAGAGATGGGGGTGGAGGTGGAAGTCTTTGCCTGGACTCGCAGTTTGCCGCCGGGGGAGTTGGCCACCGAACTGACCGGGGAAGATGAGATCCCGGTGCATCGCGTCGGGCTGTTTTCGAATCTCGATTTCTCGATGCAGCATTTACAGAACGTGATCGAGTGGCTGCATCAAGAGCGCGGATTCGATGCGATCTGGGGGCACTACCTGTATCCGCCGGGTTACATGGCGGTAATGCAGGCGCGGTTGTTGGGAATCAAGTCGACGGTGAGTGCGCGGGGTAATGACATTGACCGAATCATGTTTCCGCCGGGGGATTTCGCGCGCTTGAGCTGGACGCTCGAACATGCGGATCTGATCAGCTGTGTCTCACGCGACTTGGCGCGGAAAATTGATGTGTTATTGGGGCGTGAGGTCGGGGTGCGAGTGATTGGCAATTCGGTGGATTTGGAAACGTTCAAGCCCGGTAATGTGGACGAGGAGTTGAAGGCATCCCTACAGCTTCCAGAGACCGAACTCATCCTCGGGTTCTGCGGCGAACTGCGGCAAAAAAAAGGCTTTCCGTTCCTGCTGCAGGCTTTGTGTGAAGTGAACGAGAAACGACCGGCAACCTTGTTGGTGATCGGCGAAATTCGTCCGCGCGAACAGGAAACGCTCGCCGAATTCGCGGTCGATCATCCGGAGGAAGCGCGCCGGATTCGTTCGACCGGGGTGATCGATGAACCGGAGCGGGTGGCTGCGCATCTACAATTGTGCGACGTGGTACTGCAGCCTTCGGTCTGGGACGGTCTGCCCAACGCGTTACTTGAGGCAATGGCTTGTGGCCGACCGG
>JBMYQZ010000264.1:0-7190 GCA_049601855.1 Limisphaerales bacterium
GCGAATGGGCGGACGCAGAGTCAGTATCTGGTATAGAATCGCGCCCAAGGAAAACACGTCTGACCGCGCGTCAATTTCCGACATCCGCCCGGCGGCTTGTTCCGGGGGCATGAATTGGGGTGTGCCCAAGACTGAACCGTCCAAGGTCACGCTGCTGTCCTTCACCGGAAGATTGCCCAGGTCGATGCCGGCATCCTCGATGATGGTTTCGCATTCCGCTTCGCCTTCAGGGTCATCCAGCAATTTGGCCAGGCCCCAATCCATGACGAGCACCTCACCGAATTCGCCCACCATGATGTTGTCCGGCTTCAGGTCGCGGTGAACGATGCCCCGCGAATGGGCGAAGCCGATCGCATCGCCCACCTTGCGGAAGACGTTGAGCAACGAATCTAGATTCCAGTCCAGGTAGGCCGCCACCTTGCCCGCCTTCAGGTCATCCAGAATCGCCCGCAGAGTCCGCCCCTTGACCAGTTTCATGGTGTAGAACGGCCGGCCATCCGGATCCTCCCCCTGTTCGTGAATGGGAACGATGTTGGGATGTTCCAACCGGGCCAACACCTCCGCTTCTCGACGAAATCGCAGACGCGCATTGGCAGAGGCCCGGGCATCATCCCGCATGACCTTCATGGCGACGCTGCGCTTCAGGCCCCGGTCGTGCACCTCCACCACATTGCCCATGCCACCTTGGGCCACTTCCCGCACCGTGATGAAACTGCCCGCCTCGGTCCCTTCCTCCTCTGACCCTGGCGGATCAAACAGACGCTCCATCAGACAGCGCGAACACAGCCCCATGGGCGATCCCATATCGGGCGCAGCACCGCAATTCAGACATGATTCGAGCGCAGTCGGCATACTTCCATCGGGGCTCTATCGCAAATTTTGCAAAAGGTTACACGGTTTCCTGAAAAAACATGCCACCCGCCCGATTTAAGGATTCAGGCATTTCCCAAGGTCTGGAAAAGATGCCGGATCTCATCATCAACCTCATCGGTACCACCGACCAATGTGGAGATCTCTTCCCGGTAAAGATCCCGGAATCGGGCTCGTAGACGGTGCATGGAGGTTTTGATCACCGCGAGGCTCAACCCGAGTTTCTCCGCCAGATCCTGATAGGAATCACTCCCTTCAGGTTGGACCAGATGGGCGCTGAGGACTTCAAATCGTTCAACATTTCCACTGGCGGCGTATTCGGCCCGCAAGTGCGCCAACACTCGTCCGAGCAGGGCCTTGGCCCACTCACGTTCGAACAGTTTTTCCGGAGTGGTCTCGTGACTTGGCTCCGTGACATAGCGCCCCTCGGCATCTTGGAAATCGATCGAGAAATGCGTCGCTGCGCCACCGCGCTTCTGCCGGGTCGCTTTCTGGTGTTCCTTGGCCAGGTGATTTTTCAGGGAACTCAGGAGAAATGTTCGAAATTTGCCGCGATTGCGATCCGCCAGTTTGTAGGTCTTCTTTTCCAGCAGGTGTTCAAAGAAGCTCTGCGTCAGATCTCTCGCCTCTTCCGGTCCGTTCCCAAAGCGGCGGACGTAGGCATAGAGCGGATACCAGTAGGTGATGCAAAGCTCCTCCAACGCCGCCGCTGCGCCTTCCCCGCGGGTATCTGCCGCATCGACCACCAACGTCCAATGAGTGGTATTGAACACCCCCGGTGCCCGGGTTTTGCTTCGTGAAAATGACTCGGAATCCGTCACTGAAAACAGGAGGATAGTCCAGTCTCCTTCGATCCGTCGCAAGCAATCCGTCAGCAATGAGAGTAGGAAAATTGCTGATCAGCCCGGTCGTGGTGATTACTGAATTACGCCAGAAAGGACGGATCTATTCCGATCAAGATCCCGCTTGATTCAGTACACGCCAACCTCTCCGCCGCTCAGACGTTCGTTCTCATCCGATGCGCGCAATTGAAACACGAACAGCGGGTGCACCCGTTGCTCAGACTCCTCGAAGGCCTCGTGGTGTTTCTTCTCGAGTCGCACGTATCGTTGGTTGCGCCTCAAGACGAAATCCGCGAACCAGAAGAACGAGATGAACGGCACCAAGGTCAACGGAAGGGCGATCCACCAATTCCACAGGTAAACGAACAAGGAATACAGGATCAGGACGGGCAGCGAGCAGCAGAGGACCATCTCGTTCACTTTTTCGAAGTAGTCCATGTCACTATCGCCCACCTGATCCCGCATGATCATCGCCGGAGTCGCGTCCCTAACCCCGGGCTTCACTTGAAAGCAGCACACGCCGTATCTCCCTTTCGGAACTGCGACCACACTATGTTCGTCGGTAATACTGGTCTCCTTCGCTCGATAATCTTCCGCTCCACCGATGACGAGTTGTCCGCTGGGAGCCAACACCAACAATTCACCGCCGATCGGTCGGCACTTCCGTTGAAGCTCCGGCGGCATTTCCGAATCGAGGTAGATCTCCAACCATCCTCCACAATCAGCACCCGTATTGAGCAGGAACACTTTCCCCGCTTCCGCTGCAGCACGAAGCCCATCCGGGAAGTCACGGGGGGCGAGCGGCGGCGACGAGTGCTCATTGTCCCAGATACCGACCATCGCGATATCCGTCCCAAATTGGAATCGATGCTTCAAATTGTCGGGGCATTCTCGGAACCATCCGCCTCCCGCCGCAATGCCAATTATCCAGCGCCAATCGGGGTCTTCCCTTGACCGAATTCATGTGCTCGAATCCGCCCATGCACAAGCTCACTGTTTTCCTATCCGTCTGCCTGGTGACCGCCGCCGTGGACGCGCCTGCCAAGAAGAAGATCGATCCCAATCGCGTCGCCGGCAAACGCGCGTTGGGGATTCTCAAGACTGCCGATTGGAAACCGCTCTTCAATGGCAAAGACCTGTCTGGTTGGACGGGCGACACCAAGGGCTATGTCGTGAAGGACAACGTCCTGGTCTGCCAGAAGGGCGCCAAGATCCTGCAGACAGCGAAGGACTACAGCGACTTTGCCTTCACGTTCGAATTCAAGCTCGAAGAGAGCGCTAACAACGGGATCGGCATTCGCGTGCCCGAGAACGGTCATGCCTCGCGCGAGGGGATGGAAATCCAGGTACTCGATCACAACGGCAGCAAGTATCAGGGCGAAGCCGAGATCGCGGGCAAGAAGCGCAAGGTCACCTGGCTCAAGCCTTGGCAAGTCCACGGTTCCATCTACGGCGTGTATCCCGCCAAGACCGGTTACCTGAAACCCGCCGGCGAGTGGAACACCGAGACCATTGTCGCCATCGAGGACCACATCATGGTCGTTCTCAACGGCGCCGTGATCGTTGACGTCCATCTCGATGACGTAACACCCGTCGATGGCACGCCGCATCTCAGCATGCGCAACAAGAAGGGCCGCATTCAGTTTGCCGGTCACAACGACCACGTCGAATTCCGCAACATCAAACTCGCCAACTTCACCCCGAGCCGTTCGACGCCCGACACCAAGTCTGACAACACGCCGCCTCCTGGATTCAGCGCACTCTTCAACGGCAAGGACCTCACCGGCTGGAAAGGCCTTGCTCACGGCAACGCCCCCAAACGCCGCGCACTCAAGGGCGCGGATCTGAAGAAAGCCCAAGCCGCCGCTGATGAAGTGATGCGCGAGCATTGGTCCGTGATCGACGGTGTGCTCACTTACGACGGCAAAGGTCGCAGCCTCTGCACGGCCAAGGACTTCGGCGACTTCGAAATGTATGTCGACTGGAAGATCCCGGCCGGCGCGGACAGCGGCATCTACCTGCGCGGCACGCCGCAGATCCAAATCTGGGATCCGTGGAAGCCGCAGTCACACAAGGGCGGCGAACCGACCAATGCCGAGGAATGGGTGAAGGCCTATCGCCTCGGACACAACCTCGGCTCCGGCGGTCTCTGGAACAACCGCCGCGCACGCAACATGCCCACCACCGTCGCCGACAAAAAGGCCGGCGAATGGAACACCTTCCTCATCCGCATGGTCGGCAAGAACGTCAGCCTCTGGCTCAACGGCAAACAGATTCTCGACCGCGTCGAACTCGAGAACTTCTGGGATCGCACCCGCAAGGAACCCTTGGCCCGCGCCGATCAGATCGAGCTGCAACACCACGGCAGCGAACTGTTCTTCAAGAGCGTCTACATCCGTGAGCTACCCTACTGAAAAATGAGATTTCTCCTTTGTCTGTTGGCCGCCCTGCCGGTATCCGCCGCGGATCTGCGGGTGGAAGCCAAGGTGGGTAACG
The DNA here is from genome assembly GCA_049601855.1 of Limisphaerales bacterium. GTDB lineage: Bacteria > Verrucomicrobiota > Verrucomicrobiia > Limisphaerales > JAYPXF01. Next base: position 4,209 of record JBMYQZ010000264.1, read on the forward strand.
TTTCGGTCGTCTTTGAAAGCAAACGTCAGTGGACACCAGCACGCATCGACTTCCGTGGCCAACCTATGACCACCGAACGCAGCGCATACGGGTCGGTGTTTTCGTTTCCGGGTGTCGGTTTCATCGGCACCACCCATTTCGAGAACGAACCTGAACAGCTCCGTTCCACCACCTGGTTCATCGATGGGAAAGCGGTCGATGTCGCGAAGAAGATGACGGCTGGCAAGGAGCTACGCTTCGTTCGCAAGTCCAAGATTCGCTCATTCGAAACCGACAGCGAGTGGCGGATCAAGAACGGCCGTCTCTATGAAACCGTCGACGTGCGCGCCACCAGCGAAACCCCGTTGAAGCTCGTCTACCACTTCATGCACGCGTGGCAACCCACTGTCTCGGCTTTCCTCGCGGGCAACGATGGAGAGACAAAGGAACTCAGCGGTGAACTGCGCAACGGAAAGGACGTCGCCCGCAAATTCTACATCGAACAGGAAGTCGACTGGTTGGCGGTGTACGAACCCAAGAGTCGGCAGTTCGCCGTTTCCCGACTGCTGCGCGTTCCCGAGCAAGGCGGCGCCCGCTCGCGCATCTGGAACGTCCCCGGCACCTATCGCAAGTATTACCTCATGTGCTTTCACCAGCAGACCGTGCCCGCAGGTTGGCGCGGACAGTACCAGATGGTGACGAGTTTTGGCGCTGCAAGCCAAAGTGAGTGGAAGAGCAAGGCGCGTCGCTTGGCGGCAGAATTGAAACAGCCGTGAAGCTCAGCGGAGTTCGAGCCAGATCCAGACACCGAGCAGCAAGGCCTGGAGCACAACGATCCCCCAATACCAACGCCGGAAGGAGGTCTTCTGGGTCTTGTGGCGGAAGAGCTTCATGCCGACGGTGGCACCGGCCGTCCCCCCGATCAGGGTGTAGAAGAGCAAGGCGTTCTCGCTGATCCGACGTTTTCCGCGCTTGGCCAGCTCCTTGTCCGCGCCATAGACGATGAAGGCGAGGAGATTGATGGAAAGCAGCCACGCGAGCAGCCAATGGAAGTTGAGACCGAAGCTGAGCCAGGCAGTGAGGCCGGCGGCGATGAGCGTGCCGATCCACATGTTCAGGCACAGTCCCGCGACCATTCCCACAGGTCGCCGTGGGATTCATCATGATAGGTGTCCACGTGTTGGAAGCCGTGCTTCTCCATCATACGAGAGGCGGCGTTGGGCCCGGCGACACTGACGGCGCTGATTCTTCGGGCTGCCGCTTCGGCTGTCGCGATCTCAATCAATTGCCGTGCCATCTCCGAGCCATAGCCGCGATTTTCGAAGTGCGGGAAAGTGACGACTGCGATTTCTACTTCGCCCTCTTCGTTCGGATTGCCCTTGAAACTGCAATTGCCAATCAAGCCGCCGCTCGCGAAATCCATACCAAGGTAGCTGATCCACGGTGCCTGCGCAGTGGCGGTTTCGAGAAAGGCGCGAGTCTCCTGCAAGACCGTGACGATCATGTGATGAAACTCGCGACTGTCGTCACTGCCAACGGCCATGTTTGCGGCCGCATTGTGCTCCAGCCGGTTCAGATTCTCCTCGTCCAACGGTATGAGTTGCAGACGCATGCGGGGGTCAGAGAAATTTCCCAGGGTTGAGGATTCCGGACGGATCGAGCGCCTGCTTCACGGTTTGGTGCAGCTTGCGGACCTCGGCGGTGGTCGCGATGTTCCACCACGGTTTCTTGGCCAGGCCGATTCCGTGTTCGCCGGAGATCACGCCGCCCCAATCGACCACCTGTTGGAACAATTCGTCGAGGCAACGATCGCTGTTCTTGCGGGCACTCGGCAGGTCGTAGTCGACCATCACGTTCACGTGAATGTTGCCGTCGCCGGCATGTCCGAAACTGGCCAACGGAAAGCCATGCCTCTTTTGCAACTGGGCGGTGAAGCGAAACAGATCATCGAGCCGGCCACGCGGGACGGTGATGTCCTCGTTCAATTTGGTGAGTCCGGTGTCGCGCAGGGAATACGAGAATTCGCGACGCAACTGCCACATGCCTTCCACCTTCTTCTCGCCCATCGCGTGGTCCACGAATTGCGTCTGCTTGTTGGCCACCGCTTTCTCGATTGCCTTCAGGTCACCACGAACGGATCGCTCCTGACCATCCAACTCCACGATGAGATGCGCGTTGCAGCCGGAGAACATCTTGGACTTGGTGCGTTTCTCCGCCGCGCGAAGCGTGAAGGCGTCTGCCAGTTCCACCGCACTGGGCAGGAAACCTTCGGCAAAAAGATCACGGATGGCCTTCGTCGCCGCCGACATGTTGCGGAAACCCACGCTCAAGGCCGCGCGATACGGCGGTAGCGGCAACAGTTTAAGGGTCGCCTCGGTAATGACTCCGAGCAGCCCCTCGGAACCGACGAACATCCGATGCAAATCAAACCCGGTCTTGTTCTTGTGGGTGCGACTGCCTGGACGCACGACCGTGCCATCGGCCAAGACAACTTCCAGGCCCAGCACATAATCACGGGTGACGCCGTATTTGAGGCAGCGCGGACCGCCGGCATTCGTCGCGATGTTGCCTCCGAGACTGCAATCCGCCCGACTGGCCGGATCAGGGGGGTAATAGAGTTTCTTGGCCGCCGCCTGTGCCTGGAGCTCGGCGGTGATCGCGCCCGGGCCAACCACCGCGACAAAGTCACGCTCGTTGATCTCCTTGATCCGGTTCATGCGGGCGAAGGACAGCGCGATACCGCCCTGCACCGGCACACATCCACCAACGTAACCATGGCCCGCGCCACGAGTCGTCACCGGAATCTTGTGCCGCTGCGCGAATCGCATGATCTGCGACACCGCCTTCACCGTGCGCGGCAACGCCACAGCCTCCGGCAAGGCCGCGGCAAACCACTTATCACCGGAATGCTTCTCGAGCGTTTTCGCGTCCAGTCGGAGGACACCGCTGGGCAATTGGCGCTGGAGGCGCGCCAAGAGTTTGGTTCGGTCCGGGTTCATTCAG
>JBMYQZ010000264.1:7200-7418 GCA_049601855.1 Limisphaerales bacterium
GACTCGCTATTGGGAGTCGAGTCCGAGAGGTCTTCGTTGATGATCGCCCGCGCCGCCTCTTCATCTGCCTGGTTGACGCGAATGCGCGAAGGGATCGGCAGAGGGTTGCTTTCGGCCGTGATGACACAGTGAATCCCGGCCGCTTCGAGGCGGGACTTGATGAGTTCGGCGAACACCTGGTCCGCCGTATCGAGAACAGTAACAAGTTCCATAGTTAT
>JBMYQZ010000265.1:0-7373 GCA_049601855.1 Limisphaerales bacterium
ATTTCATTGGTGGCAACGATTGCTGATTCCGGCACTCGGCGGATTGGCGGCGGGGTTGATTCTGTATTGGGGCTCGAACTGGGTTTCGAAGAACAAATCCAATTTCATGGAGGCGGTGGTGGCAGGAGATGGTCGCCTCTCGTTGGGGGCGGGGGTTGTCCGGGCCTTGTCTTCACTCGTCAGCGTGGCCTCGGGGTCTTCGATCGGTCGGGAAGGTGCGATTGCGGCCCTGACTTCGGCCATCGCTTCGAAGATTGGGCAGGTGGCTACGTGGCCGCCGTATCGGTTGCGGTTGTTGGTCGGTTGCGGGGCGTCTGCGGGCATCGCGGCCGCCTACAATGCGCCTATCGCCGGAGCGATTTTTGCCGCGCATGTCGTGTTGGGAAATTTTTCGATGCAGGTGTTCGCTCCTCTGGTCACGGCATCGGTGGTGGGGACGTTGATCTCGCGCAGTTTTTTCGGATTGGATCCGTGGTACACGGTTGCGCCCTACAATTTCTCCAACCTTTCGGAACTGCACTGGTTCTGCTTGCTGGGAATCGTGGCTGGCATGGCCGGAGCGATGTTCTTGCGCTTGATCGACGGGGCGAAGTTGCTGTTCGGCCGCATCAAGGCGCCGATCTATGTGAAGGTCTCCCTCGGAGGACTGATCGTCGGTGCAATCGCCGTGGAATGGCCGGAGGTCTGGGGCAATGGATACGCGGGAGCGAACCGGATACTAACCCAGGAATTGACGATCCACATCGTCGTCGGTTTGTTGCTGGCAAAACTGATCGCGACGATCGCGGCGGTGGGAGCGGGAACGGTCGGCGGGGTGTTTACACCGACCTTGTTCTTCGGTGCGGCGGTGGGAGCCGGTTTTGGCATGCTGCTGCACTCGATGGGTTATGCCGTCAAGTTGCCGGTGCACGTGTTCGCCCTGGTGGGGATGGGTGGCGTGCTGGCCGCGACGGTGCATTCACCCTTACTGGCCATGATCATGATCTTCGAAATCTCGTTGAACTACAGCATGATGCCGCCATTGATGTTGAGCTGTGTCCTGGCCACCTTGGTGGCGCGGCAATTGCATCCGGAATCAGTTTACACGTCGGCCCTGAGCGATCACGACATCGCGTCCTTCGACGACAACACCACGCTGGGTGCGTCGCAGCAGCAACGCATTGGCGACATCATGCGACCACCCGTGCCGCCGGTGCGGAACAACACTTTGCTGCCTGATGTCATCGCCCAATTCCTCAAGCGCACTTTCAATTACCTGCCGGTCATCAACGAGAAGGAACACCTCGTCGGTCTCGTGGCCTTGCACGATTTGAAACCGCTCCTCAGTCGCAAGGATGAATTGAACAGCGTGATTGCGAGTGAGGTGATGATACCCGTGCCGCAGGTGTTGACGCCCAATCAACTGGTGCTCGATGCCTTGCCGCAATTGTTGAAGAGCGATCAGCGCAACATCCCGGTCGTGAACGATCTCAAGGAACGCCGCCTCGTGGGTGCTGTTTCGAAATCGGAAGCGCTCGCTCTTCTCTCCGAAGCGATCGCCGTCCACACGAAGCTTCGTTCGCGCTGAGAAAAACCTCTCCCCAGAAAACGAGAACCGGGCGGCGCTATTAACGCTCGCCCGGTTCTACCCCAACAACCAAACCAACTTCACAGATTACTCACGTAACCTGTCCAACCATAGTGCGACGAATCTGGGTTTCGCCTATCCAGAAAGATTCTGATCGCTGTCAGAGCTTTTCCTACAACCGCTCAAACTGCTGATTTTTCAGTCAAATCCACTTGGTGAGACTGCGAGATATCCAAGAAATGTAGCCACGCGGTCGCATTCTTTTTTCGGAACGTGTTTTTCAGCGCGTGGGCGTAGAGGCGCAACTGCGGAGCGTAACTACGCAGTTTGGTTTCGACGTTCTCCGCCGTGACGGAGTCGGTCTTGTAATCGAGAATCAACACCTCATCTTCGGTGATCAGGGCGAGATCGACGACACCTTGGACGACGACGAAGTCACCCGTTGCCATTTCGAGATGGCCTTCAACGAGTTGAAGTTGGTGCAGATCATCCGTGTGCAAGCGGACGGTGAAAGGAAGTTCGCGTTCGACTCGTCCAGCGGATTCGCGAATCTGTCGGCCCAAGGGCGACACCCAAAATTCCGCCAGTGCTTCATAATCCATCGCAACGAATTCGGCTTCGGTGAACAATCCGAGTTCCCTGAGTCGGTTTGCCTGCGAGCGGAGTTCCTGGGGGCTGCCACTGCGTGAGAGATCAATCTTCTGGAGAAACGAGTGATGCAGGTTTCCTCGATCGGTGGCGGACATCTTGCCCTCATCTTCGTCCGTGACTTGCTCGACGATGATGCGCGGCGCCATGAAGCGCGGTCGACTGACTTCATCAATGTCGGCCGCCCGTCGACGCAAGACCGAGACCGAAGTCTTGGCGGCCTCCACGGTGGCGCCTTCATGCGGGTAAACGAACTCGATCCGATCCGACAACGCCTCAACGTCCACGCCGAAGAAGGGTTCCGGTCGCAGCGTTTCTCTCGTAGTGGTTTCTGCTGCAGTGTGAGGTCGCAGGCGTTCGTCCTGTGCTGACCAGAATTCCCAGCGAAAACAATCTGTTATGCCGTCGTCTTGACCTTCATGGATCTGGCGACCCAGCCACGGGAAAACCCAGTCTGTCATTCGCGCTGCGGTGGTGAGCGAGTGGGGACTCAGCTCCTTCGCGCAATGATCGCCAAACTTCTCAAGAGATGAACGAACACTGCCGGAGAGGATCAGCCAATCGCGGGCGCGCGTGCAGGCGACGTAGAGCAGTCGCATTTCTTCGGCTCGCAATTCGCGGCGCCGTCTCTGGCGAGCGAGATGCAAAGGCAGGCTGAGGTAACGCTGTTCCGGTCCGTAGGGATGCACGTGGAGGCACACTCCAAACTTCTCATCCACGACCATCGCGGCGTTCACGTCCTGCTCGTTGAACTTGCGTCCCAGACCCGCGGCGACGACGACGGGGAACTCCAATCCCTTGCTCTGGTGGATGCTCATCAAGGTGACGGCATCGGTGACCGATGGGGGGGCAGGTTCGAGATCGAGATCGGCATCGCGTTGGGCGTCAACAAAACGGACGAAGCGGTGGAGGCCCTGGCGCTGAAACGGATCGTACTGTCGGGCCAAGTCGAGCAGGCGTCGAATGTTGCCGATGCGTTCGGCGCCACGGTTGTCGATCAGGAGCAGGGATTCGTAGTGCGTTTGTTCGAGAATCACCTCGAGGCAGTGCGAGAGTGAAGACTGGCGGGCCAGCGCGCGCCAATCGTAATAGGACTTGAGAAAGCCGTTCAATTTGCGGCGGAGATCGTTTTCCTCGTCTTCGGCAACGAATTCGGTGAGGCAGCGCCAGATCGATTCGTCGCGATCATCGGCGCGCAGCCACCCCAGCTCCTCGGCGCTCAGACCGACGATGGGCGAATGCAAGACGGCGAGCAGGGGAATGTCCTGACGCGGATTGTCAAGCAGGCGCAGAAGGTTGATGAGGTCCTCAATTTCCTGTGCGGAAAAGAATCCGGCGCGCTTGGCTTGGAGCGGGATGCCGAAGCGGCGAAACTCGCGGACGAAGGCCTCGGCGCAGGGGCCGGGGGAACGCAAGAGCACCGCCATGTCGCTCCACCGGACGGGACGTGGTTCGTCGTCGCCTTGATCGAAGACGGGAATGGTCTCGTTCATCAATCGCCGTAGGCGCTGCGCGACAAGACGCGCTTCGAGTTCGATCGCGGTCAGGTTCGTGTCGTCATCATCAGGATCGGACTGGGATTCGTTGATGTCGGTCGACAGGAGGTTGATCTCGACGCGGCGGGTGGCTGTTGGATCCGTCGAAACGGTCTTGTTCGTTCGTTGTTCGCGGGCACCGAAGTTGAGCTGTTCCTCGTTCTCGTAATCGAGTCCGCCGAGTTCGGGCACCATCAGGTCGTTGAACATCCGGTTGACGAAGTTCACGACACCTTCGTGACTGCGGAAGTTCTCAACCAATGGGATCGTGAGACCGGGGGCATCGATTGCCGACCAGTCTTCAGCGTAGCGGCGGAAGATGCGCGGATCGGTGAGGCGAAATTGATAGATGCATTGTTTTACGTCGCCGACGATGAAGCGATTGTCGTGGCTGATCGCGGAGAGGATCGCGTCCTGGGCCTGATTGATGTCCTGCGCTTCGTCGATGAACACCTGCTGGTATTCGCTCCGGCAATGTTCGGCGACGCCGCTGTTTTCGTCGGCCAACAGACGCAATACGAGTTGTTCCTGATCGGCGAAGTCGATGCCACCGAGCAATCTCTTGGATTCGTCGAAGCGGCGTCCGAATTCACGGGCGAGTTTGAGCAGGGCGACCAGGTCGTTGCGCAGTTGTTTCCAATCGGCCAATAGAGCGGAGTCGCCTTCGGTGGAATCGAGGAGTCGCCGGTAGTGGGCAGCCTCGTCGAAGACCGGATTCACGGTGTCCTTCAGCGACTTGGGCGTGCCGCGTTTCCAACGAGGACCAGGCTTGCGGACCAGGGCGAGCGCGTCGGCGATGGACCACGAGAAACCCTGCACCGGCACTTCCTTGAGGGCCTGGTAGGCATGGCGGACGAATTCATCGTGGCGGCGCAGCGGTTTCAAGGTCTGGAGCCAGCGATCTTTCCAACTGCCGATCTCAGCCATCAACCAGTCCTCCCAATGCACGGGATGCTCGCGGGCGCACTCGGACAGTTCGTGCGCAAACCAGGCGGCCGGATCGGGCAGGGTGCGGGCGAAGCGGTGAATCTTCTTGATCCAGCCGCGGAGCAGAAAGTCGTTGCCACCGGTGTAGACTCTGATGAGGCGTTGAATCGCAAGGGAGTCTTCTCGGCTCGAAGTCACGTGCTCACGGATCAGATCGTCGAGCACGCGTTCTTCCAGGGGGCGGGTCTGCTGCTCGTCGAGCACACGGACATCAGGATCGATGCCAAGCACATGGAAGTGATCGCGAACGAGGCGAAGGCAGAAGCTGTGCAGCGTGGAGATCTGCGCCTGTTCGAGCAGGGCGAGTTGCTCGTTCAAGTGATCGATGAGGTCATCGATTTCCGCCTCGGCGAGGCGTTTGTTCAATTCGTCACGGAGACGTTGTTTCATTTCCGCGGCGGAAGCTTCGGTGAAGGTCAGCAGCAGAAGCCGATCGATCGAAGCATCCTCCTCGGCGATCCAATGTAGAACGCGTCCGACCAGGGTGCTGGTCTTGCCCGTGCCTGCGCCGGCGACCACGACGGTGTTGCCAAGGTTGCGGATCGCGCGTAGTTGGGCGTCGGTGGGCATCTAGTCCTTCGGTGGGCGTTTCAAGGCGCGGTATTCCGCTTCCCAATGATCGAAGCGGCAGATTGAACGGTACTCGCAATAATCGCAGGGCGCCTTGCCCTGGAGGCGATAGGGCGAGACGCCGACTTCGCCATCGAGTACGCGGGTGCCGATGGATTTCACGTGTTCGACCACCATTTCTCGCAGCCGGTCGAATTCATCGGCGGCGACGTGGTCACGGCCCTTGGATTTGAACTGCTTGCTGTTGCCTCCCGTGCTGTCGAACGAGTCGAACCAGGTCGCGTTCAATCGGCCCTGATGTTGATAGCCGGTGCGCCACGCACTTTCCGGCGTTTGCACGCGATCGCGATTGACGGGTTTGCTGCCGCCGGGGCGCAGACTGACATAGAAAACGCCGGCGGGAATCAGTTGTTTCTGCTCCAATAACTCGGCCAGACCGGGAAGTTCCTGGACGACGTGAAGATAGGATAACAACTGCAGTTGCAGGCCGTTGTGCAAAAGCATCTCGTCGACTTTCTTCACGCTGGATTTGTAGTCGGCGATAACGATGAGTGCCTTGCCGGGCTGATCTTCAACCGGGAGGAGATCGATGCGGTCGATGCGGCCGCGCAGGCGCAGGGAACGATCACCATCGAGGGTGATCTCCAAGGCGGGGAGGGGTGAGTTCTCGGCGAGGCCGAACCCGAGTTCGGCCTGGTTCGGGCGGAAGGCGTAGGTTTGCATCCAGCCGATCATTGACACGACGAGCTTCTCCAAATTGCCAACGAGGGTCTCGGCTTGGAAACGGGTTGCGTCGTCGTGGTCCATCTTGCCTTCGGCGGAGGTGCCGCGGATGTCCAAGGCGACTTCGTGGAGGAGTTCTTTGGCAGCCTCGACGTCGAGTTGGTCCCAGCCACCCCGCTTCATTGCGCGGTGATGAAACTCTTCGAGGACGTCGTGTTGGTAGGTGCCTTTCTCGCGGACGTCGGGTTCGAAATGTTTGCGTTCATCGGCACGCAATCCGTAGCGCGCATAGAAGCGGAAGGGGCATTGCGCGAAGGTCTCCAAGGCGCTGACCGAAGTACGCCAGGGTTGCGGGAACAGCTGGTTGGTGAGGGCGGGGCTGATGCGGACGACTTCGCGGGCGTGTTGCCAGGTCTCCCAACGATCGGAGACTTCGGCGAGTGAAGGGAGTTGGCGCAGCGACTGTTCGGCTTCGCCCTCGTTGGCCATCACGTCGGCGACGACTTCGGACGGATGTTCGGCTGCTTCGGGTAAGACAGGGAGTTGGAAGGTCTCGGGCTTATTGATGCCGGTCAGGCGGGCGACGTGATCGACGAGGGAGGACCATTGCATCGCGCGGCCGCGGTTGTCCGTGGCGGCCCAGGTGAGGTGAAGTTTCTTTTGCGGTCGCGTGCAGGCTATGTAGCCGAGGTAACGTTCGTGGGCGAGTTGATGGAGGCGGGGCGTGCCGAGATTGGCATTCTGGCCGGCGAGCTGTTCGCGTTCCGGGGCCGTGATGAGCATTGGCGGCGGCGAAGCGGCAGGGAACACGCCTTCGTTCATTCCGAGGACGAAGGCCATTTCGAGTTCCGGATTGCGCGTGCGATCGATGGCGCCGACAAGGACCTGATCGATTGAGGGAGGAATGACGCCAATGCTCAGATTGCCGAGACCGACTTCGACGATCGGCAACCAGTCGCGCAAGGGCAGGGCGAGGGCATCGTCCGAGAAGGCGAGTTCGAATCCCTCCAGCCATTGGTTCATCTGTTCCCAGACGGTGCGATGAACGACGGCGGGTTCTTGAAAATGGATTCGCGATTCCGTGCCGGGCCAACGTTTTTGACTCCAGCGTTCGAGTTGATCGGCGACGTTGAAGGACTCCCAGAGCTGACGAATGGCGAAGGCGAGTGTCCGTCCGTTCAAGGCTTCGCCAGTCAGGTCGGCGAGTTGGAGCACGGGCAGAACGGTGCACACGCATTGGGTGGTGGCGTAGGCGAGGAGACGCGGGTGCACAAGGAGCACCGTCGGCGGACGGGGATCGCGCTGGCGGCAGGCGCGGTCGCACCGCTGATGCAGAGCGTGCT
>JBMYQZ010000266.1:0-7367 GCA_049601855.1 Limisphaerales bacterium
TCAAATCAAGTTCGAGCGCATTCGACAGCGGACTCCGGGCGGTCGGCTTCCAGTCGGTAGTCCCAATATCCCGTTCGTGCCGAACGCTTGATGCGAATAAATCTCAGCGGTCTGCGTTTTCCCGAAGGAGTTGGTTAATCGCGTCGAGAAAAGAATGATCTTCGAAGCTGCTCTTGGTCATGAACTGGCTGACGCCGGCTTGGATGGCACGTTGGCGCTCGGTTTCACGATCCTTGTAGGTGATCATGATGACAGGGAGATCGCCAAGCGTGGTGTCGGTGCGGATGAGTTCGCACAACTCGATCCCGCTCATTCTCGGCATGTCCATGTCGGTGACAATCAGGTCGAAGGGTTTCGAAGCGGCGCGGAGGGAGTTCCACGCGTCGACGCCATCGACGGCGACGGTCACATCGTAACCGGCTTCGGTGAGAAGTTGGCGTTCCATTTCACGGACGGTCAGGGAATCGTCTGCCACCAGGATCCGCTTGGCGACGTTGCTGTCTTCAAAGTCCTGTTTGCGGAGGAACATCGTCTCACCCCGGCTGATCCGCTCCGCTCCGCGAATGATGTCCTGCACGTCGATGATCAGAACGGGTTTGCCGTCGTCCATGAGGGCACCGGCGCTCACGTCCTGGATCTTGCCCAGACGCGGATCGAGGGCTTGGACGACGAGTTCGCGTTCGCCGAGGAAACGATCGACCACGAGGCCAAAGTGTTGATCGCGTTCGCCGACAACCACGATGTGGTTGGTGCCGTTGAGAGGGTGGACGGGTTGTTCGAATAACCGGGCAACAGGGATGAGATCGATCTCGCCGCCGTTGAATTTGAAGCTGGGTTGGGAGCCGGAGTCGGAGACGTCTTCGCCGGGCAGTTTGAAGGTCGAGGTGATCTCCGTGAGCGGAATGGCGTAGGGCTGATCGTTGACCTCCACGAGGAGGCTGCGAAGGACGGAAAGGGTGAGTGGGAGCTGGAGTTCGAAGCGGGTTCCATGACCGGGATTGGTGTAGATGCGCACCGTGCCGCGCACGCTCTTGACCATGTTGTAGACGATGTCGAGGCCGACGCCGCGTCCGGAGATCTCGGTGACTCTTTCCTTCTGCGAAAAGCCGGGGAGGAAGAGGAACTCCAGCAGTTCGGATTCGGACAGCCGCTCCGCGGTGTCTTGGGTGGTCAACTCGCGTTTGACGATCGTGCCGCGGAGGGAATCGTAGTCGATGCCACGACCATCGTCGCCGACCGACACCAGCAATTTGCCGCTGCTGTGGCGGGCGGCGATCGTGATGGTGCAGGTCTCGGGTTTGCCGGCGGCGACGCGTTCTTCCGGGGATTCGAGTCCGTGGTCGATGGCGTTGCGCAGGAGCTGGGTGATCTTGGCTTCGAGTTTCTCGAGGATGTCGCGATCGACCTGGGTGTCCTCGCCGATGATTTTGAGCTTCACCTTCTTGCCGAGTTGGCGGGAGATATCGCGGACCATGCGCGGGAACCCCTGGATGCCATCGGAGAAGGGGCGCATGCGACAGGCAATGGCGGCGTCGTACAGGCGCTTGGAAACGTTGGCGTGTCGGCGACCGATGGAATCCAGTTCGGCGAGCCGGTCGCTGAACGAACCGCGGGTGCTGGTCACCCGATCGCGAACCTCGCTGAGCCGGGCGCGGGCTTCGTCGCTGAGATGTTCGGTGGCGAGAACGTCACGCAGATGGTCGAGCGCGAAATTCAGGTCGGTCATCTGCCGCTTGATGCGGGTAAGGTTTTCGGCGAAGGGACGCAGACGTTGCGTCTCGATCTGCGACTCGCCGGAAAGCGCGAGAATGCGGTTGAGGTTGTTGGCAGTGACCCGCAGGAAGGAGTCCACCCGTTTCGGGATTGGCTGGGAGTCTGGCTTGGGTTCATCAACCGCGATTTGCGTTTTCTCCGGAGTGGTTTCGTTTGCGGGTTTCTGTCCGCGAAAGATTCGCAACAGAATCGCGGCCTGTTCGAGGAAGGCGGGGACCTTCGTCCCGTCAAAGCTCTCCGGTGCGCTGCCGATTTGCCAGAGGACATCGACGCCATCGAGCATGACGTCAATCAACAGGGCCACGAACGTGCTCTGCGACTGATATTTCTCGGAGAGCCCGGCATGCGCGGAAAGGTTTTCTATGGAGCAGACCGCAATGTTTTCCGGCGACCTTCGAATGGCCTCGAAAGCGTCCTCCATCGCGTGCGCGGTCTTCACGGCCGGGTCGCAGTTCACGATGCGCGCGGCGCCCTTGATCGAGTGGGCGGCACGCATCAAGGATTCGAGCGCATCACCGTTCGTCGGATCGTTTTCGAGGCTGAGCAGGTGATCGGTGAGGACGACTTTCTGGTTCTCCACCTCCACCTTGAACAGGTCCATCATGGACATGTCGCCGAGGTTCTGCGGTGGCGGGGCAATGGGTTGTTCGGCGGTCGGCAGGGTGGCGCCTTGTTGGTGGAGCTGGGCGTAGACGTCGAGATTGGCAATGAAGGCTTCGACCTCGGAACGTCGCTTCGTCACCCACTCGGCGATCTTGTTCTCCGGCGTTTCGGAAATACGGCCGAGCAGATCAACCCCGGCCAGCATCAGGTCGGTCAGCAAACCGCGCAGCGTGGTCTGGGCGCGAAACTCGGGTGCCAGTGAAGCCGCAGCAAGTTGCCCGTCGTAGGAGCGGTCCTTCAACGGTTCGGGGTCGCGCCGGATGATTTCAAAGACATCCTCCATCTTGTGCGCGACATCCACGGCGGCGTCGAGGTTGACGATGCGCGCGGCGCCCTTGATGGAATGGGCCGCTCGCATGAGTCCCTCCAACCGATCGTCGTTGGTCGGGGCGTCCTCGAGTGCGAGGAGACCTTCGGTAAGCAACAGCTTCTGGTTCTCGACCTCGACCTTGAAGAGTTCGAGCATCGAGAATTGGCTGAGATCGTCTGATTCTTCTTCGCTCACGACAGGCTCATGCTGATCGCGCGGAACAGCGGTTCATGATCGAGGATGTGGACGCGGGTCGGTTCGGCGGATTCCACGTTTGTGATTTCCGCCATGCCGACGCAGAAGTCGTTGGCGACGGGATAATCCGGTCTTTCCGATTTCTGCAATTTGCCGCTCTCGTAGTGGCGGATGCCGCGCACGTGACTGACCGGAAACACGAATCCCGTTTCTCGCGGGCCGGTCACGACCAGACGCTCCTCGCGGCCTTCCAGGGAACGCACGTCGGCATGGATTGACTTGTGAAAACCAAACCAGCGACCGAGCGAAACGCAGATCAACAATTCACCGCGGATGTTCACCACACCACGCAACACCTCTTCGCGTCGATGCGGCACGGAATGGATCTGCGACATCTCCGCGACCTCTTCGACCACGTCCGCCGCCAGTGCCATCCAATGGTCGCCCAGGCGAAACACCAACACCGGAGCGAGGTCTTCCGGTGGTGTTTCGGTTTCCTGCGACAGATGCTCCGTCCATTCCTCACGATAATCGGCCGTCGTCCGGTTGTTGAGCAGATGCCGGGCGGCATTCGCGTAGACCGGGCAGTTGCGGCAGTGAAACTGTTGTTCGAGTTCTTCGCACGAACTGTCACCCCAGATGCCGACTTGGTTCCAGCAATCCTCTAGGTCGCGTTTCCGGATGTGGACGGTGCTCATTTGCGGTCGAGGTGGGAAAGCCGTGGCGCACGACGTCGCCGGGCCTGGGTTTCGGTTTCCGGAGTAGGTTCAGGGGGCGGCTCGGTCTCGTGTTCGGCCAAAAAGTTCAAAGTCTCAGCGCTCAGCAATTCTTCCAGTTGAAGAAGCTTCAGGGATGCATCTGATTCGTCTGGTGGAGGAACGAGTTCCGTGGCGTTCTCGGTTATCAATCCGACCAGTTTGCCGGCCGCGACAGGATCGGCCACCCGGGTCAGGATCAGGCGCGTGCTCCAGCGCCGATGCGAGGGGCGGTGCAGGGAGAGTTGGCACAGATCGATCACGGGGACCAATTCACCGTGGTAGTTGAAGTCGCCGGGAATTTCCTCCGGGGCCGCGGGCAGGTGCCGGAGGTTGACGAGCGCGATGACTTCCTCGATGGCGGCTGAAGGCAAACCGAAACGGTCGGCGCCAATTTGGAAGACCAGGGCGAGCATGGCTCAACGGGGGAGTTTGAAGCGGGCCACGCCGTCGCGCAAACCGTAGGCGGCGTTCTTCAATTGATCGACCGCCTCATTGGAATCTTCGAGCGACTTGGCTGTTTGTTGGACGGTGCGGGAAAGTTTCGTAAGCGCGTCGCTGATATTCTGACCGCCGCCAGCCTGCGAATTCATGCCCTCGTTCACCAGTTCAAAGCGAGGGGTCAAGGCCTGGACCTGTTGGATGATCTTGTCCAATTGGCCGCCAATGCCCTGAGCATCAGTGACGCCGTGACGGACCTCCTCAGAGAATCGATTCATCGCCATGACGCCGGTGGTCACCGCCGCCTGCATCTCCTTCACCATCTGTTCGATGTCGAAGGTGGCCACCGCCGTTTGGTCCGCGAGTCGGCGGATCTCGGTGGCCACGACGGAGAAGCCGCGTCCGTACTCGCCCGCTTTCTCCGCCTCGATCGCGGCGTTGAGTGAAAGCAGGTTCGTGCGGTCGGCGATCTTCGTGATGGTCGTGATCACCTGGTTGATGTTCGCGGCCTTTTCGTTGAGCACATCCAGCTTGGTGTGAATGAGCGAGGCGGCATCGGTGATCTGTTTCATGGTCTCCCTCATGCGGGTGAGACCTTCCTGTCCGCGGCCGGCGAGCTCGGTCGTGTCCTCGGCGACGGTAAAGGCGTCGTTCATCATGCTCACCAGTTCCTGTGAAGTGTTGGATATCTTGCTCGCGGTGTCACCGATGGACTCGGTGGTGTCCGCGATCTGGCGGGCGGCGGCCTGTTGCTCATTACTGGTGACGGAAATCTGATTGATTGAGGTGTTTACCTGCACGCCGGATTTCTGCACCTGCGAGACGATGCGGTTCAGACTGAAAACCATCGCGTTGAACGAACTCACCAATACGCCGATCTCGTCCTTGCGGTTCTCAAACGGGATGTGCACCGAGAGATCACCGCTGGCAACCACATCGGAGGTCGCGACCAGTTCCTCCAAGGGCCGGGTGATTTCGCGCATCACGAAATACGCGAACAGGATGGCCGCGACGATGAACACAACTGCGATTCCCAAGGTCGTCCAACGTTTGGCCTGCGCGTCTGCCAACTCGGCTTGCAACGAGACGCGCATCGACTCCTTCACCTTGTCGAGCAGGTCATGCGTGCCTTGGATGTTGTTGGCGATGCGGTCGTAGAATTCCTGCGGCGTGTTCCCTGGTTTGCCTCCGCTGGCCCAAAGCGCATCGACCAGGCGAACCGTGTTGGTTTGGGTATCCGCAAAGGATGCCAGCGCTTCATCCAGGCGTGGCTTCAGGTCGCGGTCGCTGATGCCAGCATCGCTGACCGCCTCAACAATACTCGATTGTTCCCCGAGACGAATACGGATGGTGGCGAGATGTCGTTCCAGCAGCTGTTTTTCCGGACCTGGTTCGGCCACTCTGTTCTCCCGATGGAGACGCAGGCCGAGTTCGCGAACGGACGAGAGGGTTTGGATGGTTTCCGGGCCTTGGGAGCGCAGGACATCCTGCAGATAGGAACGCGCCGGATCCGGGTCCGCGCCCCAACGCGCCTCGTGCGAGAGATCGCGGATGAACTTGCGGAGACTTCGGATCGCCAAGGTGTGATTGTCCTGGAAATCCATTTTGCTGGTGCAGTGAGCGCATTATTGATTGCGCTTCGCACCGGGAGCCAACGGCTGTCGAGTTCAAGCGTCCCTTCGTGGAGTTTGATGTCTTCACTGACGGTTTTCGGCAGGCTGGTGTCGAACGGCCTTTCGACGACGCTGCCGCGCGTTGCAGCAGCGAAATCGCGGCGATCCTGGATGCCCTTCATCAGGTTCAACACGGCGTGATGCAGGTGGCTGCCGGCGATTTCACGCTCGGCCTGTTCGATGACCTTGCCACCGATCTCGCGCATCCAGAACCCCGTCACGATGATGAAGGGGAGCAGGAACACGATCCCGAGCAGCATGAGTTTCTGCCAGACTTTGAGATTCTTCATGTTTCCGTTTGCATTCGGATCAGTTGATAAAATTGAAACGTGACTTGCCGTCTTCGAGTTCGTGGGCGGCGGACTCGAGTTGTTGCACTGCCGCGCGCATTTCGTGCGCGGACTCCGCGGAATCCTTCATCGCCTCGTCGAGACTATGGCTGCGGGCCTGCAGTTGCCGGGCGCCTTCAGACTGCGCCTGCATGCTGTTGCTGATAATCTCCACCTGCGGCTTGATTGCTTCGATCTGTCGAGCGATGCCCTCCACGGTGGCCGTGAGTTCAGTCAATCCCTCGGTGCCCGCGCGGACGTCGTTGTCAAATTGCTCGGTGCCGATCACTCCGGCGGCGACGGCTTTCTGCATCTCCTTCACCAGTTGTTCGACTTCGTCGGCGTCTTGGGCAGTCCGGTCGGCAAGGCGCTGGATCTCGCTGGCGACCACGGCGAAGCCCTTGCCGGATTCGCCCGCCTTCTCGGCCTCGATGGCGGCGTTGATGGAAAGGAGATTCGTTTGGTCCGCCACCTTGCTCATTGTGGAAACGACCCGACTGACGGCACCGGCCTTTTCGTTGAGATTCTCCAGCTTGCTGTTGATCGCCTCGGAGGAGTCACTGATGACCTTCATTGCCCCGTCGAGTTCGCCCAATCCGGCGGTGCCACTTTCGCCGAGGCGGGAGGCGGCATCGGAAGCTTGGCCGACGACGCTGATGGTGTTGGCCAGTTGGCTGGCAGAGAAGTGGATCTTGCTGCCGGCTTCAGCCAGGAACTCGGTGACGTGTTCGATCTGGTCCACGGCCTTTTGCTGATGACCGGTGGCAGAGAGGATCGTCTTGGCCGCCTGCGCGACGGCATTGGCGTTTTGGTGCAGGCGATCGATCATCAAGGCAAGATTGCGGGTCATCGCGATGATGCCGTTGGCCAGGTCGGCGAACTCGTCCTTGCGTTTCAGGTGAACGTCGATCGTGAAGTCGCCTTTGCCTACGCGGTCGAGGACACTGCGCAATTCCGCCACCGGTTCTTTGAAGGCGACGACGTTGTGGCGCAACATGCCGATCGTCCACGCCACGAACACCGCGATCACGACGACCAGCAAGACCCGCAGAAGATAGATTCCTCCATGGCCCTTGTTGTCGAGCGGGCGAGTGCTCACGGCAAATCCGATGTCACGAGTAAGCTCGGCGTGGCGACGCTGGTAGTCACCGGCGTAAAGCAGAATGGCGGCGATCGCGTTGGTCTATTTGAGCACGACCAGCCGGTCCTCCAACTTGCGGATGGCAGC
>JBMYQZ010000267.1:0-7108 GCA_049601855.1 Limisphaerales bacterium
AACGCCCTTTTCCTTTTGTTCTTCGGTCAGCGTCAGCAGCTTGTTCAGCGCGCCACGGGCCTTGAAAGCATTGGTATGCTGTAAATTTTCGAGTTTCAGATACAGTTCAATACCCAGATGGAGGGATAATCTCGCCGCCTTCACACAGGGCGTGCGCATGGTCGCGCTTTCAATGGCTTTATGGGCTTCCTCATCGGAACCCATCTCGACGAAACCGAATCCGCGTGAGCGTCCGGTTTCACGATCGTTTACCACCTTGGCTTCCACCACGGTGCCGGCTTGGGAAAAATGGTCGACGAGCGAGGCATCAACCGCGGAGTAAGGAAGGTTTCCGACATACAGACGATTTGACATAACTGAACTAATGAATTTGCGAACAAGAAGACATTGATGAACGTTCCCGCCTTGGGTCTCAAACTGTCACTGCCGATTGCGGCACCGAATGACAGTTTCCGAACATTCTATGTTGCTCATACGTGCCGCGATTAGGGGGTAGGTCCAACTCCGGCACAAGGAAAAAGGAAGCGGGAAACCGTCACAATTTCGCCAGTTCCGCGGCGCGCAAACAGGCGACCTGGCAACCGCCGTGAGGTTCCAGTAACGGCAGGTCTTTCTGGCAGCCTTCGTCCGCGTGCGGACAGCGCGGATGAAAGTTGCAGCCGGAGGGCGGATTCATCGGCGAAGGCGGGTCACCGGGAAGAATGATGCGTTGACGTTGCCTCTCCCGCTCAGGGTTCGGAATCGGCACCGCACTCACCAAGGCTTGGGTGTACGGATGGCGGGGCTGTTCGAAGACCTCGACGGCCGGACCGATCTCAACGATGCGGCCGAGATACATCACGGCAATGCGATCGGAGATATGCTTTACCACGGACAGATCGTGCGAGATGAAGATGAGGGTCATGTCCATCTCGCGGGACAGCTTGGCGAGCAGGTTGATGATCTGCGCCTGGATGGAAACGTCGAGGGCGGACACCGGTTCGTCAGCGACGATCAGCTTCGGTTCCACGGCCAACGCACGGGCGATGGCAATGCGTTGACGCTGGCCACCGGAAAACTCGTGCGGATACTTGCGCATGAACCGTGGCGCAAGGCCGACCCGTTCCATCAATTCGGCCACTTTCTGGGTCATCTCCCGTCGGGCGAACTGGCGATGCGCCAAGAGCGCTTCGGCCAAGGTGTCGTAGACGGTCATGCGAGGATTCAACGACGCATACGGATCTTGAAAGATCATCTGGAAGTCGGCCCGCGATCTTCGCAGCTCGCCGCCCGGCATCTTCGTGAGGTTCTTGCCGGCCAACACCACCGCTCCGTCGGTCGGCGGAATGAGTTGCAGAATGGTTCGACCCAAGGTCGATTTGCCACAGCCAGATTCACCGACCAATCCAAGAATCTCGCCCCGCTGCAACTCCAGGGAAACGCCGTCGACGGCTTTCACCGTGCCGACGTGCTGGCGGAGAATGAATCCCTTTTCCACGGGGAAGTGGGTCTTCAGATTCTTGATTTGAAGAAAGGGTTCCGACATCAGTCCAGCTTGAGTTCCTGGTTCTGCACCCGTATGCATGAAGTCTGGTGACCGGCACCCACTTCGGCGAGTTCGGCTGATTTCTGGTGGCAGGCTTCCTCGGCAAATTCACATCGGCCGGCGAAAGCACAACCGGGGATGGGCTTGCTCATGTCCGGCGGGAGGCCGGGGATGGTGTAGAGCTCGCCACCTTTGTCCTGGAGCGCGGGAATGGAACGTTGCAGCGCACGGTTGTAGGGATGAGCCGGCGATTCGTAGATCTTCTCGACCGGCCCGCTTTCCACGATGCGCCCCGCGTACATCACCTGGACGTTTTCGCAATAGCCGGCGACGACGCCAAGATCGTGGCTAATCCAGATGACGGCCGTGCCATGTTCCTTCTGAAGCTTGCGGATCAGTTCGAGGATCTGTGCCTGCACGGTGACGTCCAAGGCAGTCGTCGGTTCATCGGCGATCAACAATTCAGGATCGGTGATCAGTGCCATGGCGATCATCACGCGCTGGCGCATGCCGCCGCTGAACTCGTGCGGGTACTGCTTGATCCGTTTTTCCGGTGCCGGCACGCCGACATCGTCGAGCGCCTGGATGCCGAGTTCGATGGCGTGCTGTTTGGAGAAGCCTTCGTGGATGAGCAACGGTTCGATCAACTGGTCCTGAACCCGCAGATACGGATTCAAGGAAGTCATCGGATCCTGAAAGATCATCGAGATTCGTTTGCCGCGAATCTGGTTCAGTTCCTGGCGCGACATCTTCAGCAGGTCTTGGCCGTCAAAGATCGCCTCGCCGCCTTCGATCCTTCCCGGCGGTTTCGGGATCAGATCGAGCAGCGAGTAACAGGTGACCGATTTGCCTGACCCTGACTCGCCGACGATCCCCAAGGTCTGGCCCTTCTCCACACTGAACGAAACTCCGCGAACCGCCTTCACGATTCCCTCGCGCGTGTGAAACGAAGTCTGCAGGTTGTTAACTTCAAGCAGCGGCATGATTCAGTCTTTGGAGGCTTTCGGATCGAGGGCGTCGCGGAGGCCGTCGCCGAGGAAGTTGAGAGAGAACAGGGTGAGACCGAAGGTGATCGCGGGGAAGAAGAGCATGGTTGGGGATTCTTCCATGCGGGTGGCACCGTCCTTGATGAGCAGGCCCCAGGAGCTCATGGGCGGTTGGACGCCCAACCCGAGGAAACTCAGGAAGGCTTCCAGCAGCATGACGGCGGGAATGGTCAGGGTGGTGTAGACGATCACCGGGCCGAGAACGTTCGGAATCATGTGGCGCAGGATGATGCGGGTCTTGGTGAGACCGAGCGAATGACAGGCCTCGATGAATTCCTGGTTCTTGATGGTCAACACCTGTCCGCGAACGATGCGGGCCATGGTCAGCCATTCGACGGCGCCGATGGCGATGAAAAGCAGAATGATATTGCGCCCGAACATCACCATCAGGAGGACGACGAAAATGGTGAAGGGCAGGGAGTACAGAATGTCGACGATGCGCATCATGAAGCGATCGACGTAGCCTCCGAGGAAACCGGAAATCGTGCCGTAAAGAACTCCGATGCCAAGCGATACCGCGGTGGCGGCAAGTCCGACCAGAATGGAGATGCGTCCTCCGTAGAAGAGGCGGGCCATCTGATCGCGCCCGAGATGATCCGTGCCCATCCAGTGTTCGCTGCTGGGTGGCTTGAGGCGGTTGGTGAGTTCCTGTTCCTTGTGGTCGTTCTTGAGGAACATCGGTCCGGCAAACGATATGCAGGTGATGAAGATGATGAAGATTCCACCCAACACGGCCATGTGATTCTTGCGCAGGCGGTGCCAGGCGTTCATCCATAGCGAATGGCCCCGCTCGACGTCGGCGAGCAGGTGGCGGGGATCTTGGGAGTCAGCGTCGCTCATTCGTCAAATTTCAGTTTCGGATTGAGCCACACCAACACGATGTCGGAGACGAGGTTGAGCAGAATGATCAGGCTGGCGTAAAACAGCACCACTCCCATCACCATCGTGTAGTCGCGGTCGAAGGCGCTGTTCACAAAGAATTTTCCAAGCCCCGGAATGTCGAAGATCGTCTCAATGACGAACGAACCCGCGATCAGGCCGGCAGTGGCCGGTCCGAGGAACGAGACCACCGGGATGATGCCGCCCTTGATGGCGTGCTTGAGGATGACGCGTCTCTCGGTGGCGCCCTTGGAGCGGGCGGTGCGGATGAAGTCCTGGTTCAACACTTCGCGCATGCCGCCCCGGGCCAGGCGGGCGACGTAGGCGGCGTAGTAGAGTCCCAGCGTCAGGGCGGGAAGAAACTTGTGCCGGAATTGGGTCCGCAGGGAATTGTCATCCCCGTTCCAGCGCATCTCAAACCACTCAAAGTGCAGGACGAAAATCAGGATGAGGATCGGTCCCATGAGGAAGGTCGGAAGGCAGATGCCAACCATGGACAACGACGAGGGGATGTAGTCGGTCAGGGTGTTCGGCTTGAGCGACGCGATGATGCCGGCACTGAGTCCGATCATCAGGGCAATGCACAGGGAGTAGATCCCCAACTCGAGGGAGATCGGCGCCGCTTCCTTGATCACGCCGTTGACGGTGCGGTTCTGATATTTGAATGAGAAACCGAGATCACCGTGCAGCAGGTGCCCCATCTGGATGAAGTATTGCTGATACAGCGGTTTGTCGAAGCCGTAGTATTCGTCGAGTTTCTTCTGCACCGAAGGCGGTGCCTCACGATCGGAATCGAACGGACCGCCCGGGGCGAGCCGCAACATGAAGAAGGTCATCGTCGCCACCGCCAACAGCACCGGAATGGTTTCCAGTGCTCGGCGGAGGATGAATCGAAACATGGCGACGTTTTACTCGGTAGTGGGACGGGTGGAATCAGTCTCCGTCACTGAGATAAACGTGTTTCCAAGGATGATGATCGAGAATGTTGCCGTACCAACCCTTCACTCTGGGATCGAGCAGGTACGGGCGGGTGTAGATGTAGATCGGCATGACGGGCAGTTCGTCCATCAGAATGTGCTCGGCCTGGTCGAAGAGCTGCTTGCGCTTTTCCATGTCGGCGGTGTTGCCGGCGGCCTTGATCAGTTCGTCGTATTTCTCGTTGGACCAGCCGGTCTGGTTTTGCTGGCTCCACGAAGTCCACATATCGAGGAAGGTGTTGGGATCCACGTAGTCACCGTTCCAACCGGCACGGGCAATGAAGTAGTTCAGCTGGCGTTGCTTGTCCAGGTAGGTCTTCCACTCCTGGTTCATGAGCCCGACTTCGACACCGAGATTCTTGCGCCACATTTCCTGGATTGCCTCGGCGACGGAGCGGTGGGCTTCGTCGGTGTTGTAGAGAAGTTCGACCTTGGGGAAACCCTTGCCTTCGGGGAAGCCGGCTTCGGCGAGCAGTTTCTTGGCGGCGGGAATGTCTTCCTTGAATCCGGCGGTGGTGGTGTAGCCGGCCGTGTCCGGAGGAGTAAAGAAGGTTGCCGGCATCTGCCCGGCTTGCGTGACGTGCTCGACGATGGCTTTCCGGTCAATGGCCATGGAGAGCGCCTTGCGGACGCGTTTGTCTGAGATGGGGCCCTTGGTGGTGTTGAAACGATAGAAATAGGAGCTGAGCAACGGGGTGATTTTCAACAAGTGCGGATCCTTCTTCTGATAGACGGGGATTTTGTCCGGGGGGAGTTGGTAGGCATTGTGGATCTGACCGGCCCGGAAGAGTTTCTCCTGCGTCTCGGAGCTGACGATTGGAAGGAAGTGGATTATTTCGGACCTGACGTTTTCCACGTCCCAATAGGTTGGACTGCGCTCCACTACCAGTTTCTCATTTGTCACCCATTCCTTCATCCGGAACGCGCCGTTGGAGACGAAGTTGCCCGGCTTGGTCCAGGTGTTTTCGCGGGAATACCGGTCGCCATGTTTCTCGACCGTCGCCATGTGGACCGGGAACCAGGTGTAGTGGTTGAGCAAGCCGAGGAAGTAAGGGGTCGGGTCCTTCAGAGTGATTTCCAGCGTGTAGTCGTCAATGGCCTTGCAACCGACCTCTGAGAAATCAGTCAGTTCGCCTTCATTGTAGGCCTGGGCATTCTTCATCACGAAGAGCATGTAGGAATACTTCGAGGCGAGCTTCGGATTCAGGATGCGTTCGAAGGAGGCGATGAAATCCTGCGGGGTGACACGATCGCCATTGCTCCAGAGAGCATTGGTTCGGAAATTGAAGGTCCAGATCTTCAGGTCGGCGGAATTCGTCCAGCTGTGCGCGGTGCCGGGAACGGCAGCCAGAGTCTCCGGGTGTTCGGCGACCAGACCTTCGGACAGGGCGTTGATGACGTGATGTTCGGGCACACCCGTGACCACGTGGGGGTCGACGTTCTCGGGTTCGGTGCCGTTGGTGATCTTGAGGATCTCCTCGCCCGGCCCCGACCCGGAGCCACCGCCCGCAGTCGTCGGTCCCGATTTTTGCGCCGGACCGCAACCAACAAACAACAAGGCCGTAACCGCAAGAGCTGCTAGGAATTTCACGGCGGGAGGATTTCGTTTTGCGCCCCCTCTGAAAAGGGAAAAGTTGGTGGGAAATTGGCCAAAACCCGAAGATTCGGCTAGCATTCACGGAGCCAGACCACCAAATGGAAGACCTCGTCGAAGATTTCCTCGTTTACCTGCGGCATGAGCGCGGGTTGGCGGAGCAGACGGAAAAGACTTATTCGGCGATGCTTTTTCGCTTCGTGAAGTGGGCGCAAGCGGACGGCGTGACGCATTGGCGCAAGGTGACGCTGAAGAACCTCACCGACTTTCTGCAAAATGAGCGGATGCGCAAGTTGGAGAATGCGCCCGAGGATTCGCCGAAGAAACTCAGCTCCGAAAGTCTTTATCTCCAGATCTCGGCCTTGCGTGCGTTCTATCGATTTGCGGAGACCGAGAAGTTCGTGGACGTGAACGTGGCGGAGAATCTCTCGCTGCCCAAGCGCTGGAAGCGGTTGCCCAAGGCTTTGACGAACGATGAGGTCAGCAAGCTCTTGAGGAAACCGACGCAGGGCACGCCGGGAAATCTGTGCGACTACGCGATCCTTGAACTGGCTTACGCCTCGGGTCTGCGTCTCTCGGAGATCCGCACTTTGCGGCTGGAACAACTTCATCTCGAGGCCGGGTTCATCAATGTCATCGGCAAAGGCAACAAGGAACGAGTCGTGCCCGTCGGCAGCAAGGCGACCGCGGCCATCAACAACTGGCTCACTGTTGGTCGCCCTGAATTGGTGAAGCCCAAGACCCCTGCCGCCGTGTTCATCACCCAACGTGGGACGCAGTTCTCCCGCATCACGATGTGGCTGCGGATCAAGAAGTGTGCCGCCGCCTCGGGAATTGAACGTAACGTCACCCCTCACATGTTGCGTCATAGTTTTGCGACGCACCTGCTCGAACACGGCGCCGACCTCCGGGTGATCCAGGAACTGCTGGGCCACTCCAGTATCAGTACCACCGAGGTCTACACGCACGTGGCGAACAACCGTTTGCGGGAAGTGCACAAGAAATTTCATCCACGCTCGTAGGTAAGGACCGCCATTGTTTGATGTGGTCATTCACTTTAGCAGCGGGACATGGAGCCAATAATGGA
>JBMYQZ010000267.1:7118-7361 GCA_049601855.1 Limisphaerales bacterium
TACCAGATCGGTGACACGCATTGGGATAAGGGCGAGCCTTCGCCGGGCTTGGCCGATTGGTTGGACGAACATCCGGATCTGCCGAAGGGCACGGTGGTCGTGCCAGGCTGCGGCTTTGGTCACGATGTTCGTGCCTGGGCGGAGGCGGGCTACGATGCCTGCGGCTATGACCTCGCCGAAAGCGCGGTTGCCGGCGCCCGCGAACAGACGCCATCCGAGCTGTCCACCCGATTTGGTTTGGGG
>JBMYQZ010000268.1:0-7331 GCA_049601855.1 Limisphaerales bacterium
TTATTACCTTGGATACAGATCCGACCGTGTTCGGCTTCGGTTTCTCGGCGGGCGGAGGTGTATTGGTGAGCGATGCCACTCCTCGAACACTTACCGTCGCGGACGATTTTCAGTGGACGAGTGGACAGATAGGGACGAACACCACGATTTCAATCCAGAATCAAGGCGCCATCGGCGGCACGGTGATTTTGCGCGGCGGGCATCTGGAGGTGAACGGTACTCTGAATCACAACAGTGGACTTCTCACGGCACTTTCGCTTCCTCCAATGCGATGTTTGGGACGAATGCGGTTCCTCTCAGCGGAGCCGTCGACGCCTTCATCGTCTCCTATGACCCTGCGGGCGATGTGAATTGGGTGAACGGCGTGGGTGGCTCCGGTCATGATGAGTTTGAGTCGGTGGCTCTCGGTCCGGATGGAGGGCTGTACACGGTCGGCTTGTTTAATTCCACAAACCTGATGGCGGGGATGTCCGCCCTTCCCAATGCGGGGGGTGATGATGTTCTGGCGGCGAAGTTTCTGCCATCAGGTTCCTTGCAATGGGCCGTCGGACTCGGCGGATCGGGAATGGATCATGGCCTCGGAGTCGCGGTCAATGAATCCGGGATTGTTGGAATCGGTGGTTACTTCAATTCTCCGAACTTCGTCTTCAGCACGAATGATACACTTGCGACTCTCGGTGGCAGTGACGGGTTTGTCGGCGGTTTGAACTCCAATGGTGTGCCGCAGGGAGCGGTTCAAATTGGCGGGACGGGGAACGAGGGAGTGCAGGGTGTGGCGGTGGATCGGGCAGGGGACTTCCTCGGCGCCGGCTTCATTGGTTCAAGCTCGGTCAGCTTCGGGAACCTGCGGGTCGGCACGTTTTCGCCCGGTGATGCCTTTGTGGCGAAACTGTCTGGCAATGGCGGGCCGACGTGGATTCGTAGCTTGGGAGGATCTGGTGCTGACGAAGCCGCTGATATCGCCACCGGGCACGGGCAGGAGATTCTTCTGATTGGTGAAACGGCGTCTCCAACGATGACCTTTGGTGCGAACACCATCGCCAACAATGGCAACGTCGACATCTTCATCGCGGGACTGACCAATGATTCGTTTTACCTCGAGACGCATCCGGTCAGTGTGCAGACCAATTCCGGAGGTAGCGCTTCGTTTTCTGTTGCTGTCGTCGGACCTGGCGCTCTCGGTTATCAATGGCGACATAACGGACGACACCTCGCGGGTGAGACCGCCGCCGCGTTCGCTCTGGAGAGTGTGGTACCGGCGAATTCCGGTGCCTATGACGTAGTCGTGACCAGTGGAACCAACACACTCACGAGCCGTCCCGCACAGTTGACTGTGGATGGTCAGGTGCTGTTTGGCGGAGTGAACCTTGCGCAAGGAGTTGCTTCCTTTGCCGATCGGGTGGTTGTGCGGGGCAATGGTACGGTACGGCCGAGCGCAACGTATGATGATCCAAACCAGGTGATCGGTTTCTCTGACGAAGGGGCTCCTGGGGTGCAGCACATGTCCCTCGGTCGTGGTGGCAGCGTCACGGTTCAGTTCACCGATAACGTGTTGACCGGCAGCGGTGACTCAAGCACGGATTTGTGGATCTACGAGGTCGGCCCCTTGGTGGAACGCATGTTGGTGGAAGTCAGCAAGGACGGGACGAATTTCCTGTCGGTGGGCGCGGTGAGTGGTCAACCGGGTGGCATTGACCTGGATGCCTTCGGGTTTGGATTCAACGACCAGTTCTTCTTTGTTCGCGTGACGGACGATCCGAACAGCGGGTCGCACGGATCTCCGACACCCGGTGCGGATGTTGACGCGATTGCTGCGGTTACTTCCGTTGCGCCCGATCCGTTGATCGTCACGCACCCGACCAATCAGACCGTTGTCGCTGGCAATAACGTGATGCTCTCCGTTGCAGCCGCCGGCACGGCTCCGATCGGATACCAGTGGTTCAAGAATGGCGGTCCGGTTGTGAATGAGACGAACCGCACCTTGCAATTGACTTCGGTCACCGCTGGCGACGCGGGCACGTATCATGTTGCCGTGTCGAATGCATTGGGAACGGTTCAAAGTCGCACGGCCGTGTTGACGGTGCAGGTGCCTCCGTTCATCACGAGTCTGCCCTTGCCGACCAACGCCGTGATTGGGGGGCAGTTGATGTTGACCGTTGGCGCTGCCGGTACCAGCCCGTTGCAGTTCCAATGGCGTCGCGACGGCTCCCCCTTGTCGGGCCAGACGAACGCCACCCTTGCCCTCAACAACGTCACGCTCGCGGACGCGGGCCAATACACCGTCGAGGTGACCAATATCGCCGGACAAGTGACCAGCGACGCCGTCCCGGTCAGCGTGCTTGTGCCACCGGTCATCACCACTCAGCCGCAAAGTCGTTCAGTCGGAGTTGGCGCCAATGTTGATTTCAGCGTCACCGCCAACGGTTCATCGCCACTGCATTCGCAATGGTTCAAGGACGGCACGCCAATTGCCGGCGCGACGAACCTGGTCTTGTCGTTGACGAACGTGATATTTGGCGATTCCGGAACTTATCGAATGGGTATCAACAACTTCGCGGGTGCGACCCAGAGCAGCAATGCGAACCTGCTGGTTGTTGCGTTCCCTGTTTTTGGCGAACAACCGCAAAGCCGAATTGCGCGCGAAGGTGCATCGGTGGCATTTCGCGTGAGCGTGACCAATGCCTCGCATCTCCAGTGGCAGCGTAACGGAGTCAATCTGCCGGGTGAAACGAACAGAGTACTGACGCTGACGCGAGTGCAGCCCAGCTCCGCTGGTAATTATTCAGTGCGGGCATTCAACGCGACTACCAACGTTTCCAGTGCCACGGCGGTGCTCACGGTCTCGGGTGCATCGATTATTTCCGAGGTGGGCAACTGGCCTGATGTGCCTCGCGGAGAAGTGTTCGATGTCTTTTACACCAATGGCTACGTTTATGCCGCCTCCGGTCCGGCGGGCCTTCGCATCTATAATCTCACCAACGGGAATTCGCTGGTGCTGCTTGGCTCCGTCGATACCGAGGGAAGTGCGACTGCGGTTCATGTTCGCGGGAGCACGGCCTATGTCGCGGATGGGGACGCCGGATTGGCGGTGATCGACGTGACCGATCCGTTTCATCCGGAGCTGCGAGGATCGCTCGATACACCGGACTTCGCCCAAGATGTATTCCTCGCCGGCAACCACGCCTACGTGGCGGACATGGAGGCAGGGGTACAGGTGATCGACATCAGCAGTCCGAACTCGCCGTCCTTGACCGCCACGTATAACACCCCGGCGCGTGCGGAAGGTGTGTTTGTGGGGGCAGGTAATCGTCTCTATGTCGCCGACATGCTCGCCGGAGTGCATATTGCGGACGTCAGCAATCCGGTGTCTCCAGTCTTGTTGGGGACGTTTGA
This sequence comes from Limisphaerales bacterium, assembly GCA_049601855.1. Taxonomy (GTDB): domain Bacteria; phylum Verrucomicrobiota; class Verrucomicrobiia; order Limisphaerales; family JAYPXF01. The sequence goes on from JBMYQZ010000268.1 coordinate 3,394, forward strand.
CACCGACGGCGCGGCACGATCGGTTGAGGTGGTCGGGAATACCGCTTACGTCGCAGATTGGACGGCCGGTGTCAGTATTCTAAATGTTGCCAATCCGACGAATGTGACCCAACTCGGCGGGCTCGCTCTCCCGAATGAAGCCTACGATATTCGAGTTTCTGGCACGAATGCCTACGTCGCCGACTTCTCCTCCGGTCTGCGGGTGTTGAACCTGAGCAATCCTTCCGCCCCAAGTCTGATGGGAACTTACAACACGACGGGCTTCGCAATCGGTGTTGCTTCCGGACCGGGCATGGCTTTCGTCGCGGATTGGACGGGTGGCTTGCAGGTGATTGACGTCAGTCAGCCGACACCGATGTTGATCACTGGCATCACCGCGCAAGGTTCCTCATGGGACGTCACCGTCGAGGGGCAACATGCCTTTGTGGCGGATTTTGATGCCGGACTGCAGATCATCGACGTGAGCGATCCAACGGGGCCGGTCATGATCGGACAATTGGACACGGCGGGCGTTTCTGTCGGTGTGGATGTCGACAACCAATGGGCCTATGTGGCGGACTACGATCGAGGACTGTTGATCGTCGATGTGAGTGATCCTCGGGCACCGATCCAGCGAGGCAATTTCAACACCGACGGCTTTGCGCGCGACGTCGAAGTGATCAATCGCCTCGCCTACGTCGCCGATGATCATGCGGGTTTGCAGATTATCGACGTGTCGGTTCCCAATGCCCCGGCCCGCGTTGGCGAGCTCGACACGCTCGACCAGGCCTTCGCGGTGCAGGTTGTGAACCAGATTGCTTACATCGCAGATCTGCGGGGCGGCTTGCAGATCATCAGTGTGGCCAATCCTGCTGCGCCGGTGTTGCTCGGCGGAACGCGGAACGCGAACACGGGCGAGGCTTGGGACGTTGCGGTTGCCGGGAATATTGCCTACGTCGCGGAAGGCAAGGCCGGGTTGAAGGTTTACAACGTCAGCAACCCGGCGAGTCCGGTTCTGATCGGTAATTTTGACACGACGGGTGATGCCGTCAGCGTGGGGGTATCGGGGAACGTTGCGGCCGTCGCTGATTGGACGGGTGGCGTCATCTATTTGGACGTAAGCAACCCGCAGTCGCCGGCCCATATCGCTGCATTCAACAATGAAAAACTTGCCGGCAGCATTGGACTCACTGGTGATTACGCCTTCGTCGGCAGTCGCGCCCAAGGTCTTTCGATCGTGAACGTGCCGGGAGCCGGTGGTTTCGCCCCATTGATTACCCAGCAACCGGTTGATCAAGGAGCGTTCGAGAATGCTTCTACCCTTTTCGTCGCGACGGCCACCGGCAGTCCGGTCCTGCGCTACCAATGGCAGAAAGATGGCGTCAATGTCGTCGGCGCCACCAATCGCGGGCTCGTGCTCAGCAATCTTCAGATCTCTGATTCCGGCAGCTATCGCCTGAGCGTCTCCAACAGCTTTGGCAGCGTTCTTAGCGTCGCCGCGAATCTGGTGGTCACCCAAGGTTTCCAGGAAGATTCGGTGATCTTCGTGCAGGGCGGCAGCCAGATCGTGGGCGGTGTCATGCGGTTGGAGTTTTCCCGGGTTGCAGGGACTGGCCCGACCACCGGTTACCGCGTGCAAGCGTCCCACGATTTGATTAATTGGGTGACCTTGACAGATTCACCAACCTCGGCGAATGGTGTCCTGCGCGTGAACGACCCGTCCGCCGGTGGACAGCATTGTCGCTTCTACCGGGTCGTTCGCGAGGAGCAGTAAACGTGGCCAGTGGTCGGTAATCAGTAACTCAGCACGAGTCTGATTGCTAAATACGGGCCGCTGATTGCTCGAAAGCCCTTCCTTTTCCCCTTTGACGCCTCCACGCCCTTTTCGTAGCGTGTCCGGCTGTTTCGCTAAATATGCTTAGTTTTTTCAAGAAAATCTTTGGGTCGAGTAACGAGCGCAAGGTCAAAAAGCTCTGGCCCCTCGTGGAGGAAGTGAATCGGTTTGAGGAAGGTCTTCAGTCCGAACCGGAGACGATCCTGCGCAATCGGGTGGTCGCGTGGAAGGAGGAGCTTTCCAAGATCGAGGACAACGACGAGTTGGCCAAACGTCTCGACGAGATTATGCCGGAGGCCTTCGCGGTCGTGAAGAACGCCTGTCGCCGGCTGATGAACACTACCGTCAGCGTGCGCGGTCACGACCTGCCGTGGGAGATGATTCCCTTCGACGTGCAGTTGATCGGCGGCATCGGACTGCATCGTGGATCGATTGCGGAAATGGCGACCGGTGAAGGCAAGACGCTGGTGGCAACGCTGCCGGTGTTCCTGAACGCACTCACAGGGCGCGGCGTTCACGTCGTGACGGTCAACGATTACCTCGCGCAACGTGATAGCGAGTGGATGGGGCACGTTTATAAGTTTCTCGGTTTGACCGTCGGCTGCATCGTCCACGACCAGACTCCGGAGTTTCGTCGGGCGCAGTACAATTGCGACATCACCTACGGTACGAATTCCGAGTTTGGCTTTGATTACCTGCGCGACAATGGCATGGCGTCGACCGCGGACGAACAAGTCCAACGCGGACACTATTACGCGATCGTTGATGAGGTGGACTCCATCCTCATTGACGAGGCACGCACGCCTTTGATCATCAGCGGCCCGGCCGTGATGGCGCGGGACAACAAGGTTTACGTCAAATACAAGCCCGCGATCGAAGGACTGGTTCGTCGCCAGCAGGATCTCTGCAAACGCTACGTGCGCGAAGCCGGCGAATTGCTGAAGAAGATCGAGGATGAAACTGCCGAAGAGCCGGAAGAGGCTCGCCGCCAGGCTGGCCTGATGATGTATCGCACCAAGATTGGTGCGCCGAAGCTACCCGAGTTCATGCGTCTGCTTGAGGAGCCGGAAAACATCAAAATGATGAACAAGGCCGAGATGGAACTGCATCTCGACCAGACGAAGAAGGATCTCTACGCGCAGAAGGAAGAACTCTTCTTCGCGATGGACGAGAAGACCCACGACGCCGACCTCACGGAAAAGGGTCGTGGCTTCCTGAGTCCGAAAGATCCGGAGGCGTTCATGCTGCCGGACATTATTACTCAATTTCACGAGATCGACAGCAACGAGAGCAAAGAAGTCCGCGAACGTGTGGAGTTGAAACAGAAGGCGCAGGAAACCTACGACGAGACGGCGGAGATGATTCACGTGATCTCCCAGTTGCTGAAGGCTTACTGTCTCTATGACGTCGATCAGCAGTACATCATCCAGAATGGCAAGGTCGTCATCGTCGACGAAAATACGGGTCGCCCGATGGATGGCCGTCGCTGGAGCGATGGTCTGCACCAGGCCGTGGAAGCCAAGGAAGGTGTTCGGATCGAAGAGGAAACGCAGACCTACGCCACCATCACAATTCAGAATTACTTCCGCCTCTATACGAAACTGGCCGGCATGACCGGTACGGCAGAAACCGAGGCGAACGAGTTTCTCGATATCTACAAACTCGGTGTGCTCGTCATCCCGACGAACAAGGTCTGTCTTCGCGACGACGCGAATGACACCGTTTATAAGACACGGCGGGAGAAGTACAACGCGGTTTTGGAGGAGATTCAGCGCGTGCACGCGGAAGGCCGCCCCATCTTGGTGGGCACGGCATCAGTGGAAACGAGTGAAATCGTCTCGCGCATGCTCAAGCGCAATGGATTGGTCCACTCGGTGCTCAACGCAAAATTCCACGAGCAGGAAGCCGACGTGGTTTCGCGCGCGGGCCAGAAGGGATCCATCACGATTGCCACCAACATGGCTGGTCGCGGTACTGACATCAAACTGGCGCAGGGCGTGGTGCACGAAAAGTGCATCGGTGATTTAGGGGCGCCCGAAGGCGTTAGCGACCCGAGCAAGTACGGCTGGCACGAAAACGGCGTCATCGGCACCAAGTGCTGCATCAGCTGTCCCGATTACGACCC
>JBMYQZ010000269.1:0-7329 GCA_049601855.1 Limisphaerales bacterium
CGATTAATTGTTTCTGCATCTCTTCCAACAACGGTTCATCGGAGAGCTGAATCGATCGTCCCAACGCAAAACCAAGAAGCTTGCGACAGAACTGGCGCACGAATTCATCGCGCCGATCGTTGAGCAGGTAGTTTCGCAGACCACTCAGGCCGTTGACGGTCTTGCCGTCGGGCAGCTTGGCACTCGTGTCGGCGCCTTCACGCGCGCGGCCGATGGCGTCGAAAGACTCGAGGGCGAAGCCGTAGGGATCAATGCGTTCGTGACAACGGGCGCAGGCGGGATCGCCGCTGTGACGTTCGATCAGCTGGCGTTCGGTCAGGCCCTTCGGCAGAGCGTCGGGAAGCTGCGGAACATCAGCAGGTGGATTGGGGAGATGTTGGCCCAGAAGCGTCTCGTAGATCCAGTTGCCGCGCAGGATGGGGCTGGTGCGGGAAGCTCCTGATTGGCGTGCAAGCGTCGCGGCCATGCCGAGGATGCCGCCGCGATCGTGTTGGCGAATCCCATTGATACTCACCCACGACGTCGCGGATTTCGTAAGAGTTTCATTTTCTCGCATGCCATAGAATTTGGCGAGTCGGTCGTTGGCGAAGGTGTGATCGGCGTCGAGCAGGGAGAGGACTGACCGGTTATTTCGAAACAGGTCAGCGAAGAAGCGGACGACTTCTTCGCGCATGGGTTGACGAAGCGACTTGAACTCGGGGTAAAGGCGTTCGTTCTTCTCGTCGAGTTGATCGAAATCGCGGACGCCAAGCCATTGGGCACCGAACTCGAGGGCGAGCCGTTCTGTCTTGTCGCTTCGCAACAGGCGACGTGTCTGAGCGAGCAACGCTTCGCCGTCGGTCAGTCGATTGGCAACATTCAGAAGTTCCGCATCGGGAGTGGAGGACCAGAGGAAGTAACTCAGGCGGGTGGCCAACTCGGAGCCGGTGACCGGCATGGTCCGAACGCCAGGCTGTTCCGATTTGTAGAGGAAGGAGGGTGCAATCAGAACGCGGGCGAGGGTGAGGCGGATGGCGTCTGCATGATTCAATTCTTGGTCCTTCAGTTGCTGGTAGAAACTCTTGATCTCGTTCGCGTCGGACTTGTTCAAGCCGCGTCGCCAGGCGCGGGAGGCAAAAGCGATGACTGCGTCAACGCGATTAGGTTCAGAGGAGTGCAACTGTGCCCGAAACAGCTCCGCCCGCCTCATTATCGGTTTGCGCAATGGATCGAAGGCGGTGGGCTTGGCGTCCTGGGTGGCGAATTGCCAAAGCTGTTCGTAGACATCGACGAGTTTGAGAGCGTCCTTGCTGACAAAGCGCAACTCAGTCCACAGCCGATCGATCTCCGCGGTCTGCTGTTCGTCGAGGAAAAGATCGCGCAACCACTTGTCTTCGCGATGAAAGAGGGTGAGCGTGACCACCTCGTCCACCGGCACGATTTTCGAGTAACAGAGGGCCGCCGGGAATAACGCGCGATGTTCGCGAATGTCGCCGAGCAATCGTTGATACGCCTTGCTGTCTTGGTAGGTGATGACGACCGAGTCGGTCGAAACCGGTTCCACGCCATCGGACCACAGGCGCTTGCCTTTGTTGACTTGGAGATTGCCGGCTATCGCGCCCTTGAAGGTGGCTGGCTCGTCCAGTTGTACGCGCATCTGAACGGTGCCTTCGCGGCCTTTTTCCGGATGCAGTCGCGCTGTGACTTTGAATGTCCCTCCAGCGACGAGTTTTGCTGGCAGCGGGAATTTCCCGATGCCGGGCTTGGCCTTGATCGGCACCGGCGGGATCTTTTCGGTCTGTTCCAACGCGAGCCCAAGCCAATCGAGCGCGCCATGCGGGTCGGTTAGCGTGGGATCTTTCGCCGGATCGACCGCGCGACCAAGTCGTTGGAGAACTACCGGAGCGGCGCCGGAGACGACCGCGTCGATCCATTTCGCCAGCGCGGAACCCGCGCGTAATTTTGATGCCGGATTCTTGCCGGCAGGCAGCGCGCAGAAATGCCAGGTGTCTTCGTTGCCGTGGCTGTCCGCCAAGGGGTTGCCGTCGTGGATGCGATCCACAATGTCTGGCGCGAGCTTCCAGATCCGATCGCCGCCGTCCTCGCGGATCTCGAGGCGAATCTCCGTGGTGTCGCAAGTGTAATTCTTGTCCCGGGGATTCACGGATACTCGCAGCAGGTCGCCGGGTTGCACGGAGATGGAATCGGTGGAGGCGAACTGCTCGCGTTTGCCTCCATCGATCTTTCCCGCGCCGATGCCCCGTAGTCCGTAGCGTCCGAACATCTCGACTCGCCATTCGATGCCGTTTCCGCATCCGGCATCCGCGTCCTTGATCAGACCGCTCACGTTGACCCGACCTTGAATCGGGCTGCGCCAGAAGATGACCGCCTCGACGGTTGGCGAGGGATGAACCGTTACCCCGCGCGCCGGGTAGGTGCGCGTGTTGATCCGGATGGGATCGTTTCCCTGGTTCACGGCCAACATCGGCGTCCGCGGACTGCCCCAAGTCTTGAGATCCGGGTAGCCGCTCATCTCACCCAGTTTGCCTTGGAAATGTCCGGTCGGTTGCGCAACGGGCGAGCGATCCAGTTTGGTGAACTTCACCCAGTTGGCGAACAGGCGTCGATCCAGAGTTCCGACGTGGTTGGTCGGTGCCACTTTTTCAGCATAAGCCCGTGCGATCGCGGCGAGATACTCGTGCGTTCGCGGAAGCTCACGCTTCATGAAGTCGTCGATGCGTTTCCGGGTAGCGCCGATTTGCGCCAACGCAATTGGAGATCGGTTCGCGAATTCGATCCGCGCGTTTTCCCAGACGGCGATGTCGTTGGCCGAGCCGTCCCCGGCATCACCTGTGACGAGATGGACGGTGATGGTCTCCTCATCCGACTCGGGGAGTGCGAGGGTGAGATTCTGTGATTCCGCCAATGGCAATACCGGAATCTGCCAGGACTTGGGCCCGTTTACTTTCCCGATGTGGCCGATGGACGCGAAGCGCCACAGTACACCCTGCCAAGCACGGATCTGATCGGCGATCGCTTCGATATCGGGTTCGTCCGAGTGCCATTGTTGGCGAATCGGGTCCAGCAGGAAGGAGGTAGTGGTATCGTTGAGTGCCTTCCAAAGTTTGCGCAGGTATTTCGGGCTGAGGTCATTCTTGTGGGCGACTGTTGCCAAGGTCCTTTCCTCCGTGACTTCGATCGCGGCCTGCAGATATCGCTCCAAGGGAATGGCTCCGCCTTCCACCATGTTCAACTTGATACCCGGTCGATCGATCAGGCGCTTGGGAGTGTCGGCTGCGAAACGACGATAGAACGCGCGGATGGCCGCGAGCCTTTCATCTGTCCAATCGCGCTCGGTCGTGTAGCGCGACCAGGTGATCCCATCCGGAAGCAGCACCGCCTGCTTGGCGACTTGCTTGGCCGCGTCGAGGTGCTTCGAGAGCAGGGCAGGGGACATGACCATCGCCGCTCCAGCATTGGCAAAGCCTTCGCCCGCGGCGCTGTCAGCCGGGAACTCCTTCAGCGGATCGAGCGAATCGACGCCCGTCAGATCGCGGATGGTGTAGGTGTATTCAGCGTTCGAAAGCCGGCGAAGGATCACGGGACCTGGGTCGCCCGCATTTGCGAGCGCCTCGGCTCGCAAGTATTGCTGCACCCATGTCAGCAGTCTCTGTTTCTCCGCTGCGGTGGGTTGCGCCTTTCTTGCCGGTGGCATCTCGCCCGTCTCGATCTGGTAGACAACCTGTTGCCAGATCTTCGGCACTTTTCGAACGGCTGCGAGAGTGGTGAAACGCTCGAGATCAAGTTCACCCTGCGGCGTTTCGGAATCGTGGCAGCCCGTGCAGTAGCGATCCAGCAATGGGCGAATCTGCGAGTTGTATTCGCGATCAAGTGCCGAGAAGTCCGCACCGATCGCTCCGATGACGATTGTCGTCAGCGACAAGACAACGGTGCGGAGGCTCTTCATTTCTTCTTACGTTTGCTGGCCGGGCCGAGTCCCTCTGGGCGCGTGGTCCGAGGGCGGTCGATCATCTTGGCGGTGGAGGGAATCTTGAGCGGGGTCAGCTTGGCCTTGGGGAGTGTCTTGAGCCGGATGTCTTTGATCTCGACGCGATTGGCGTTGCCGCGATGGAGTTGGATGGCAACGAGGCCTTCCAGTGCACGGCCCTCGTGGTGATCGGTGAGTTCGGAGGTGATCTTGCCGTTGACCTTGTGGATGAGGTGGTTGCCGCGGGCGATGGTGGTGAATTCGTTCCACTCCGAAAGGTCCACCTTCACCGGTTCGTGCTCGGAGAGGAGCCAGCGTTGGCCCTTCGGATCGAGGAGGACTTTCTTGCCGTTGAGACCAAACAGGCCGCGGCCTTTTTCCTCGTAGGTCATGCCGGTATGTTCGATCGCGGGATGGACGTCGTTCTGGTAGCCCGAAATGACCCACTTGCCGATGTCCGGTCTTTCACGGCTGCGATATTGGATGCCGGAGTTGTTGTCGCCGATGACGCGGATGGTGGCCCGCAGTTCAAAATCCTTTACCGTACCACCGCGCCAGATCAGGAAGGTGTTGTTTTGCAATGCATCCGGCCCCGCGCAGGTGCCGACGATGATGCCGTTCTTCACCTGCCAAAGCTTCGGGTCGCCATCCCAACCGGTGAGATTCTTGCCGCTGAAGAGCGACTTGAATCCGGCCGTCTTCTTCGGCGACTCCAGGGTGGCGATGAGGAAATCGGTCGAGTTCTTGTATTGGATCTTCTTGGCTCCGGGATAAACGAGATCACAGCGAACGCCCGTGGCTTGGCAGTGCTCCTGCAGTTTTACACCGAAGTTGGCCGTGTGGGTCGGGTCGCGTTCCTCTTGGCCGAGATTCGGTTTGCGCGAATAGATTAGGTACACCGGCGGGTCGTCTTGGGTCACATTGTGATAAGGCGAATACTCATCGATCCAATCGAGGATCTTCCCTCGTCCTTCGAGGAATTTTGCAAAGTTGCCGAAGCCGAACGCGTGTCCGCCGTAGCGACTGTTCGGCGTCCACTCCTTCATCTGCTGCGGATCCAGGGTCGTCTGCGCTCCCGTCACCGCTGCGCACCAAAGGCGGCTCGATTCCCGCGCTACCGGATCCTTGCTCTTGGGATCTGCCAGATCATCGTGAAACGCCAACCACAGACTGGAACACGCTCCCGCCGAACCACCCGCCGCCCCGATCCGTTCCTTGTCGAGATTCCATTCCTTCGCCTTGCTACGCACAAACTGCAAGGCCCGCGCCGCATCATGCAGAGGCGCCTTCACCGGCGGCTTGATGTCGTGGGTGGCCGCCTGCTTCACGTAGCGGTAGTTGATTGCCACCACCGAGATGCCCGCCTGCAACAATCTGGGGGCATCGGCAAAGCGCTGGAGTCGCTCCTTCGATCCGCCCTGCCAACCGCCGCCGTGAATGACGAAGGCCACGGGCGTCGGCTGTTCGGACTCCGCCTTCCAGAAATCCAGGATGTGCCGTTCGTGCTGCCCGTAGCGGACGCCGGACATCGTTGGTTTCGGAACTACCGGATCATATTTGTCGACACGTGGCTTGCGGGCTTTCTTGGTTTTCGCGTCCTGCGCCGTGGCGGTTTGGCAGAACGCCAAGGCGAGGGCGAGGCTGCCGAAAAGGAAATGCTTCATAGCGGCGAGATTAGCCGCAAGAACTCGGAATTGAGAAGGAGAGTATTTTGCCAGCGACAGCGTTGTAGCGATGGCTTTTAGCCGCCGTCATGGTGTGTTGGAAAAACCGCACCGCATCCCCGGTACTCGTTCGCAGGCGGTGTTGGCTTACTTGGAGGAATGGACCTTGCCGACGGTGGCGGTGTTGACGCGCTCGCGAGAGCACTTGAAGCGGGCATCGGAAGACGAGGCGTTCGTGAGCGCGGCGGCGGCATTGCAGGAATCACCGGCGCATTGGTTGCACTCCTTGCTGGGGGCGCAATTGTCAGCGACTTGGTTTGTGATCGCGCCGACTGAGAAGCGGGCCTTTGAAGTGGTGATGCATGGGATCGTGAGCAATTTCGATCTGCACGCTCTGCTCGCGGCGGCGTTGGTGCCTTTGGGGATCGCGGGCAAGGTGAATCCTCCGGATGTGATCGATTACCTCAGAGGGAAGGGCGATGAACCGTCGTCGGATGTGGTCGTTGGTTCCTGGAATCTGTATCAACACACGGCGTTGTCCTACGACCTCAGCGATCCGAACGATGTGCCTCAAGACGCTTGGGCCTGGGGTGAAGGCGTTCCGAATGACATCGCGAAGCTCGGTGATAAACGGGTTTTGGTGATCGGTCCGACGGGTTACGAGCGGTCATGGGGCGCGGGCCGGATGTTCGACGCCCTGCCGGCATCGATCGAAGTTGTCCGGGAACTCAGCGCGGACGAAATGAATCAATTGATGGCTGAAGCAACGTAGAATCATGGCGGACTGGAACGCGCAACATTACTTGAAGTTTGGTGACGAGCGAACTCGAGCAGCGGTGGATCTGGTGGCGCGGATCAAATTGGAATCTCCAAAGCGGATCGTGGACCTGGGTTGCGGTCCGGGCAATAGCACGGAGTTGCTGTGGACGCGTTGGCCGGAGGCGAAGGTGAGCGGTTTGGACAGTTCGTCGAACATGATTGAGGCGGCGAACGCGAAGCATCCGGGGCGGGATTGGCGATTGGGTGACCTGGCATCCTGGAGTCCCGAGGAACCGGTTGAACTGGTGTTTTCGAATGCGGCGATTCAGTGGGTGTCGGATCATGGGGTGTTGATGAAACGAATGGCAGCGGGGACGGCCGAAGGTGGAGCGGTGGCATTCCAGATTCCCAGCGGCACGTATGCGACGGTGAGGAATCTGATGCACGAGATTTCGCAGGAAGATCGCTGGAACAACGACCGGATGGAGGTGGCCCGGGGAGAACTCACGATGGAGTCACCGGAGTTCTACTACGACGCCTTGACGGAGGGGGCGACGAGTTTGGACGTTTGGGAGTCGGAGTATCACCACGTAATGGAATCGACGGATGCAATCGTAGACTGGATTTCCAGCACGGGTCTGCGGCCCTTCGTGGCGGCTTTGGGAGAGGAGCGCGAGCGCACGGATTTTGTGGAGGAATTGAAGCGGCGGGTGTCGGAGGAATACGAGATTCGCACGGATGGAAGGGTATTGTTTCCGTTCCGCCGGACTTTCGTAATCGCCTAGCGCTGAGCCGGGGTTTTGTGCAAAGCCCGTGGGGAGAGCGGGTTAGGGAGAATTGGATTGCCGGGATTCGGGGTTTGCGCCTACGTTTTCCACTCCTGCGGTGCACGATTAAGTTATGTATTTTGGAGCCGATTATTATCCGGAACACTGGGTT
>JBMYQZ010000270.1:0-7265 GCA_049601855.1 Limisphaerales bacterium
GCTGAACAGGTCCATGCGAAGGAGGTGGCCAAATGAGTGAACCCGACCTCAAAGATTACGACCAACTCGTCACCTCCCGCCTGACAAAGATCTACCCGACCGACAAGGGCCCGGCGATCATCGTCAAGGACTTCGACCTGAAGATTAAGAAGGGCGAGTTTGTCTGCCTCATCGGCCACTCCGGCTGCGGCAAGTCGACGGTGCTCTCCATGATTGCCGGCCTGAACGACATCACCAGCGGCGGCATTTTTCTCGGCGGCAAGGAACTCGACGGGCCCGGTCCCGATCGCGGCATCGTCTTCCAGGCGCCGAGTCTCCTGCCATGGATGTCCGCTTACGAAAACGTCATGCTTGGCGTGAATCAGGTCTTCTACACCGCGAGTCAGGAGGAGCGTCACCAGATCGTGGAATATTACCTCCACGTCGTCGGGCTCGGCGATTCCATGCAGAAGAGACCCGGCGAGCTTTCGCAGGGCATGCGCCAACGCGTCGGCATCGCCCGCGCCTTCGCCCTCTCGCCCAAGATGCTGCTGCTCGACGAACCCTTCGGCATGCTCGACTCGCTCACCCGCTTTGAGCTGCAGCAGGTGCTCCTCGATCTCTGGAGTCAGGACCAGAAAACCGCCCTCATGGTGACGCACGATGTCGACGAGGCCCTGTTCCTCGCCGATCGCGTCGTCTGCATGACCAACGGCCCCGAAGCCGAGGTCGGCGAGATTCTCGAAGTGAAGTTTCCCCGCCCGCGCAATCGCCAGGCGATCATGGAGCACCCGGACTATTACCAGCTCCGCGAGCACCTCATCACCTTCCTGGAAGAGCGCGCCCACATCCGTAAACCCAAAGCCTCCGAACCTCCGGAGGAACCCGACCTGCCCTCGCCCGAGGAACAGGCCAAGATCGCCGCTGTTCGCCAGCGCCTGAGAGGCGAACGGCCGTCACCGATCCAACCCAGTATCAGCAATCCACAAGCGACGGTGAGCTGATCCACCCAAAGCACCCTAGTTTCAGCGCAGCTGAAAACCTCCATGACATGAAAACGAACCGTATGATCCGTACCTCCACCCAAGCCCTCACTGCCGGACTCGTGCTCGCCGCGGCGGCCGATGTCTACGCCCAGGAGCCCTCCACTCCCGCTTGGCTCACCAAGATGTTTGACGAGAACGTGCACAGCGCGTTGTCCGACGGCAAGTTCAACCTCAACGCACGCCTTCGTTATGAGCACGCCGACCAATTCGGTCTGAAGCCCTCCGATGCCTTCACCATCCGCACCCGTTTCGGTTTCACCACCGCACCGGTCCACGGCCTCAACGCGATGATCGAGGGTGAAAACACCAAGATCCTTGGGCCGAACGTGAACTACGCCGCGCCCGGGAACAACGCGCCGGCTCACACCACAGTTCTTGATCCCGAACTCACCGAGATCAACCGCGCGTGGCTGGCGTGGTCCGGTTACGACACCCTCATCAAAGCCGGCCGCCAGCGCATCATCCACGACGGTGCCCGCTTCCTCGGCAACGTCGGTTGGCGGCAGGCCGAACAGACCTTCGATGCTGTTCGATTGAACAACAAATCGATCGCCGACCTCACGATCGACTACTCGTATATCTTCAACGTCAAGCGCGTCAACGACACCAACCGCGATTCCGACAGTCATGCCTTCAACCTCGGTTACACCGGACTGCCGATCGGCAAGCTCACCGCCTACAGCTACCTGCTCGATTTCCCGGACGGACCGACGGCGCAATCCTCTGCGACCTACGGGGTGGCGTTGAAAGGCTCGAAGCCCTTGAACGACGACATAAAGCTCAGTTACCTCGGCGAGTTCGCCTGGCAGACCGACTACGGCGCCAACGTGGCGGATTACCAGGCCGAGTATTACCACCTCAACGCCGGCGCCTCGTACAAGGCTTTCACCCTGGCCGCCGGTTACGAAGTACTCGGCACTGATGACAACGTCGGCTTCTACACACCGCTCGCCACCCTGGCGAAATGGAACGGCTGGGCCGACGCCTTCCTCGCCGCCACACCCGCCGGCGGCCTCCGCGATACCTACGTCTCGGGAACCGTAAAGCTGCCCTACGGCATCCCGTTGAACGTCACCTATCACCACTTCTCCACCGACATCGGCGGCGTGGACCTGGCGGATGAAATCGACGTGACCGTCACCAAGAAACTGACCAAGAACCTCTCCGCATTGGCCCGCTTCGCCCACTTCGACGGCACCGGCGCCGGCCCCGCCGACCGCGACAAGTTCTGGTTCCAGTTCGACTACAACTTCTGAGGGAGTGACGACCCTCGGATGACTCGGGATACACGGAACGCCCGCGGATTTCTGCGGGCGTTCTACGTTCGGCATTTAGGTTTTGTCGTGGTTTGGGGTGCCGATCCTTTTTCATGACCTTCAACCACATGCTGGGCGACAGCCGAGTAACTTTCTGTGCAACCGGCCGGCTGGCAACGAGGCTGCGTAAGGAGTTTCCGGACAGTCTGTATGGCAGTCCGGCGCTGCTGCCCGCGGAGAGCACTGCGCTTCGACGGAGGCTCGACGATTGGTTGCACAAACGCGGCATCAGCCGCAAATCATCGGCGAGTTCGAAGACGGCACCTTGATGAAAATCCTGGTCACTTCGGGGCAGAGCTTCACGGTCGTGCCCACAATCATCGAGGCCGAAGCGAAAAATAGATGCCGATTGAACTTGATCGGTCGATCTGACGACTGCCGAGATACCTTCTACGCCATCACGGCGGCGGCCCGAGCGAATCTCGCTGCCCCCGCCCCTTGATTCCGTCTGCCATCACCGGAGTGGCGAGCGGGAGCAGTCCGGTCGAACGCAATCCTATGCGCAGGCCGACAATGGCGCCGACGATCGGAGTTCCGAACACAGCCAGCATGACGGCGGCCTTCTTCACCAGCTCCGGAGCCGCCAGGATTTCCAAGACCTGTGCGGTCAGCGGCAACAAGCCGAGCACGCCGAGCATGAAAAACGCGCAAGAAGTGCAGAATGCCGTGCCACAAACCAAGGCCTTCTGCATGGGGGTTGAAGGGGCTTCGATCTGACTGGTCATTGGTCGGGTATGCACGTGTCTCAGGCGGTGTTGAAATAGAATTCAACTGATCGTTTGTAATACCGACTGCGCAATCGAAGACAGTCCGGATTCGATCACTCTGCCGGTTTCAAACACCCAATGTTCATGCGCGGAATTCATGGCTGTCGATATCGGATCCCGAGATTCAAACATGCATCCTTGGTACAGCTTTAAACGTCAGGTTCATTCGTTACTCATCAATTCTCTTCATCCATCCATGAAATCATTTGTTCGGTATCGAATCGCTTGACTTGCCGTCGCTGGCATCCGCGTTGCTGAAGCGTTACTCGACGGTGCTCGACCGTCTGACGCAATGCCAAGTTTGTTGACCAAATTAAAGCAAGTGACACGCAGGCCCGGCCGGCCGTTGCCCAATCCAGTGGCGACCAGGGAAAGGATGGTCGTCATCGGCAACGGCATGGTCGGGCTCCGCTTGCTTGAACGGTTCAAGGACAAGGAGCTGTTGGAGCGCACCGATGTGACCGTCTTCGGAGCCGAGCCGCGGCCGGCACTGGATCGCGTCAACCTCACGGATTTCTTCTACGGCTCCACCGCCGATCAACTCGAAATCAAAAGCAGGGAATGGTATGAGCAAAACGGAATCGAACTCTTCACGGGCGATCCTGTCGTCCTGGTCGATCGCGAAGCAAAGATTGTTCATTCGCAGCAGGGCCGCAAAGTCCCCTACGACCGTCTCGTCTTCGCGACCGGCTC
Source organism: Limisphaerales bacterium (assembly GCA_049601855.1). Classification (GTDB taxonomy): domain Bacteria; phylum Verrucomicrobiota; class Verrucomicrobiia; order Limisphaerales; family JAYPXF01. Next base: position 3,802 of record JBMYQZ010000270.1, read on the forward strand.
ACGCGCCTTCCGACCGGAGATCCCCGGCGGCGATCTGGCGGGCGTGTTTGTCTACCGCAACCTCCACGATCTCGAGCGAATCCGCGATCGCGCCCGGAGCTGCCGCAATGTGGCGGTGATCGGCGGCGGCTTGCTCGGACTCGAAGCCGCCGAGGCGTTCAAGGAACTTGGCCTGCGCACACACGTCATCGAGCGGGGCGCTGGTCTGCTCGCCAAGCAATTGAACCCTGAAGGCTCGGGCGTGTTGCAACGGCAGATCGAGGCCGCCGGCATCTTCGTTCACAACGCCAAGATTACGACCGAGATCGAGCCGCGCGGCGACGAACTGGTCATCACCTTTCGCGACGGCACGTGCATGAAAGTCGGCATGGTGGTCTTTGCCGCCGGCATTCGGCCGCGCGATGAACTTGCCAAAGCCTGCGGCCTCGAACTGGGCCCGCGGGGAGGAATCCGAATCGATGAAACCCTCACGACTTCAGACCCGGGCATTCACGCATTGGGTGAATGCGCGTCCCACGACGGAACGATCTACGGACTGGTTCTGCCCGGCTACGAAATGGCCGAAGTGCTGGTCGACCGCCTTGCGGGCGGTCAAAGCGAATTCACGGGCGCCGACCAGTCGGCGATCCTGAAATTGGAAGGAATCGAGGTGGCGGCCGTCGGTCAGTATCAGGCCGACTGCCCCTCCTACACAAGTAATGCCGACGGACTTTACCGTCGCATCTATCTCCGGAACGGAAAGCTGGTTGGCGCCATCGGCATCGGCGATTGGCCTGAGCAAGCCAGAGTACGTGAAGCCATCAAGTACCGCCGCCGAATATGGCCGTGGAACATCAACCGCTTCGAGAACCGGGGATGGATGTGGCGGCCCGCCGACATCGTTGATGTCAGCACGTGGCCGGACACAGCCGAGATCTGCAATTGCCTGAGCGTGTGCAAAGGCACATTGCGGGCTGCCTGCGCCTCGGATTGCGCCAGCGTGGAGCAGCTCGCCGTCAAAACCGGCGCTTCGACGGTTTGCGGTTCCTGTCGGCCCTTGCTGGCACAGATCGCCGGGGCACCGGCACCAGCGGCCGCGCCACCGGTCAAGGCGAAGCCCCTGCTCTTGATCTCGTCACTGGTCGCGACCATCGCCGCCTTGATTGTTTTGCTCCTGAAAGTCCCGTTTGCACCGACCGTCACCGGTGGCTGGCGATGGGAAGCGCTCTGGTTAGACCTGTTCATCAAACAGGTCACCGGCTTCACCATCGTCGGCCTCGCCGTCCTGAGCATGGTTCTCTCCCTGCGTAAGCGGATCAAAAAGCTCAGCTTCGGCAACTTCGGATATTGGCGCGCGTTGCATGCCGCCTTGGGAGTTTTCACCTTGCTCGCCCTGGTCACGCACACCGGGATGCATCTCGGTCACAATCTCAACTTTGTCCTCATGCTGAACTTCCTGGCCTTGGCCGCTCTCGGCGGCCTGGCCGGCGGCATCACCGCCCTGGAACGCCGGCTGGAAGGCCCCGCCGCCCGTTGGTTGCAAAAGGTCTGGACCACCGCGCACATCGTCCTCGTTTGGCCCTTGCCCGTGCTGATCTTTTTCCACGCCTTCGCGAGTTACTACTACTGAGCATGCTGAAGAAACTTTGGCCTTGGTTCGCCTGGGTCGCCCTCACCGGAATCATGAGCGCATATCTGGCATACCGCATCAAAGGCCCGGACCAAACCGTGTTTCTTCCCGGGCCGACCACCCATGGTCACTACCAGATCGAGATGAACTGCAACGCCTGTCACGACCCGATGATGGGAGTGAGGGAACAGGCCTGTTACGACTGCCATGGTGCCGATCTTAAGGCCGCCAACGACGCTCATCCCAAGAGCAAGTTCACCGACCCGCGCAACGCCGATCGCGTCGCCGCCCTCGATGCCCGCAAGTGCGTTACCTGCCACCAGGAACACGTGCCCGAACGCACCCAAGCCATGGGCCTGACTTTACCTGAAGACTACTGTGCCAAATGCCATCAAGAAACCATCGACAACCGGCCCTCGCACAAGGGTTTGGGATTCGAAACCTGCGCCACCGCCGGCTGCCACAACTATCATGACAACACCGCCCTCTATGAAAACTTCCTCGAACGACACGCGTTTGAACCTGACTTCAAGACTGATTCAAAAGTCCTGTCTCGCGACCTCCTAGCGTTCCTCCAGAACACGGGAGACGTCCAACCCGAATCCCAAGAGCGGGCGAAGAACGACGCGCCTCCATCGTTAGAATACGATTCGAAGATCGAGCAGGAGTGGTTCGCAACGGCGCACGCCAAAGCCGGTGTCAGTTGTTCCGGTTGCCATCAGGCGAAGGACGAGTGGGGCGACCAGCCCGATCATACCAGTTGTGAGAAATGCCACGAATCAGAGACGAAGACCTTTCTCAAAGGCAAACACGGCATGCGTTTGGCCGCAGGGCTGAGCCCGATGACTCCCGGGGCGGCCCGCAAGCCGATGAAGAAATCGGCCGCGCATCGAGAGTTGAACTGCGTGAGCTGTCACGGGTCCCACCGGTTCGATACCCGCAAGGCAGCCGTGGATTCCTGCCTGGAATGTCACGACGACCAACACAGCCGCGCCTACAAATTCTCCCCCCACTACACGGCTTGGCGGGACGAGGTTGCTGGTCGCACCGATGCCGGAACCGGCGTGAGTTGCGCCACCTGTCATCTGCCGCGCGTGCCGCACAAGGAGAAGTTCCGCGATCGCACGCTGGTGATGCACAACCAGAACCATCATCTGCAACCGAATGAATCCATGATCCGCAGCTCGTGCGTGAACTGCCACGGCGTGGAGTTTGCAATTGATGCTTTGGCAGACCCGGAGCTCATCAAGACCAATTTCTCAGGTCGCCCCACCCGTCACCTCGAAAGCATGGACTGGGTGAAACTGCGCTACCGGGAAAAACAAAACAACTGACACGAAAACGAACACGGAAGAACTGAATGAAAAAGAAACTGACTGTCCTGACCGCCATCGCCTCCGCCGGCGTCCTGCTGAGCGGCTGCGGTGGAAAACCCACGGCGACTGCTGAAGCCGCTCCCGCCGCGCCGGCCCTGTCCGGTCTGCCACCGAAACAGGTCGCCGACATGCTCCACGCCGTCATGGCCTCCGACCGCACCGTCTACGCCAAGAAAGTGATCAACCGCCTCGTGAAGGAGGAAAAGGTCATCAAGGCGAGCGAGTACTACGAGGATGAGAAAGCCCTGCCGCTGCCCGCCCAGATGTTTCGCATGGGGGCCGAGCTGGTGACCGAAAAAGACATCGGCTTCACCTACGGTCTCCTCTCCGAATGGCCCGTGAACAAGCAGCACGCGCCCAAGACCGAGATGGAAAAGCAGGGTCTGGAGTTCATCAAGAACAACGGCGGCACCGAACCCTTCTACGCTTATTCAATTCCTCGTCACGGACAACCCCTCCCCGGAGTACGTCCGCCGAAT
>JBMYQZ010000271.1:0-7262 GCA_049601855.1 Limisphaerales bacterium
AAAGTATTCCGTCAGCAGCGTCTCCCATTCCCCGATAAACTTCCCGTAGGCGCTCTCGTCGAACCCTCTGATGAATTCTTAGCCCGCCTCCGAGAGTGCTGTGTATTGATACGTAACCTCCACCCGGGTTGATGACTCGCCCAACGAGAAGCAATTCACAATCACGAGTCCCACCTTCTCTTCCGGTTCAACCCTGTACAGTTCGACCAGTTGATACTCGGGTTCGAACCGTTTGGCCAGCCAGATTGCCATGGCGGCCGCATGATCGTGGGTCTTCGTGAGAAATACATAATCTTCCGACAATTCCGTCGTCCCCATCACGTTCTCGTAATCCCATCCCGGCACCCAAGCCGTCTCTCCCTCGGGACTGAACAAGGGAAACAATTCATTGATCGGAGCAGCTATCTCGAAGGAGGCCGTATGCCGAACGGTGTTCACCTGGAAGGGATACTTCCCGCCGGGTTTGACTGGAAGGCGATTCGGCTTGCTGGCACGCTGTGGGCGATTCAATGCCACTAAAGATCTTCACATCGATTCTCTTCCTGATGCTGCTGATGACGCCTTGGTGGGCGATCGGACAGGAAGCCCGGATCTTGGGGCTTCCGTCCTGGGTCGTCTACGTGGTGTTGGGCTGCGTGATCTTTCCGCTGTTGGTCTCAAACATGATCGGACGTTGGTGGGAAACGCTGGAGCAGGACGGAGAGGATTCGTGAGCGAGGACGATGCAATCCTGGGATCGGGTGGGATTGTTGCGATGGCGACCTACCTCGCGGCACTGCTCGGTCTGGGCTGGATGGGAAGGAAGGCGCGTCAGGAAAAGACGATGGCGGACTTCTACCTGGGTGGCAGAAGCCTGGGTTTCTTCGTGCTCCTGCTCACGCTGTACGCGACGCAGTACAGCGGGAACACACTGATCGGGTTCTCGGGGAGCGCCTACCGCAACGGGTTCACCTTCCTCGTGGCGGCCGCCTTCATGATGAGCGTGGTGGCGATGCAGTTCCTGTTCGCGCCGAAGCTTCATCGACTTTCCAAAGAGCGCGGATTCATCACCTTCAGCGACTACTTCTATCACCGCTATCGCAGCCGGACATTGGCGGCCGTGATCAGCATCAGCGGAATCATCGCGCTCTTGAACTACATCCTCACCAATCTGAAAGCCATCGGCACAGTGGCCGAGGTCGCGACCGGTGGGAAGGTCACCTTTGCCCAAGGCGTCATCTTCCTGTCGTTGATCATCTTGATCTACGAAACCTTGGGCGGATTGCGCAGCGTGGCTTGGACCGATGTTCTCCAGGGCGTGATCCTGATGATCGGTTGTGCGGTGATCTTCACAGTCATCCTCATGACCTACGAAGGTACGTCCGGAATCCTGGCGACCCTGAAGGAGAAGCAACCCCAGTTCTGGGCGCCGCTAACAACCGACCAATACAAGGCCTGGCTCAGCACCCTGCTCGTGGTCACCGGCGGCATTGCGATCTACCCCCATGCAATCCAGCGCATCTATGCCGCGGAAGATTCCGGAACCTTGAAGAAGGCTTACCGGGTAATGCTGTTCATGCCGCTCTTTACCACGCTGCTGATGGTATTCGTCGGCTGGGTTGGTGCTTCGCAGATCCCCGGACTCAGCAAGGTCGAAAGCGAAGGGATTACGCTCCGTATGCTCGGGGAACTGACGCAACAGTATCCGGCGATGCAAATTGTGGTGGTGCTGTTTCTGGCCGCGGTCTTCGCAGCCATCATGTCCACCGTGGATTCCGCGCTGCTCTCCATCTCGTCCATGATCACCCAAGATCTCTATCGCCCGCTAAATCCCGACGTATCCGAGGAAAAGCTCACCGGTCTCGGCAAGCTGATTTCCTGGGGAATGATGGCCTTGATGGTACCCCTGGCAATCAAGCTCCCGCAAACCATCTGGTGGTTCATCCAGATCAAGGTCGAACTCCTGGTTCAGGCCTTACCGGCACTCTTGCTCGGGCTCTACTGGCCGAAGGCCTCGGCCGGACCGGCACTGCGCGGCTTCTTGATCGGGATTTTCGTCACGCTGTTCTTTGCGATCGGCAACAAGTTCATCCTCGGGCTCCCGCCCAAACCTTTCGGATTCCACGGCGGCCTGCTGGCCCTGGCGGCCAATGTGGCGATGATTGTCAGCGGTTCCCTTGCATTGAGAAAACAACATGAGTGAAGCAAAGAAACCAAGAATCCGTTATGCGCACGTCAACGTCATCGCGACGGATTGGCGAAAGTTGGCGCAGTTTTACCAGGAGGTATTCGACTGCGAACCAGTGAGCACGGAACGCGATCATCATGGCCCGCATACCGATGCCGTGACCGGCATGAAGAACGTCCGCGTCGAGGGGCAACATCTCCGCGTGCCCGGTCACGGCGAGAATGGCCCAACGATCGAATTCTTTTCTTACAACAAGGTCTTGCCCACGCAGGCTCCGGCGATCAACCGCAATGGCTTCACCCACCTGGCATTCGAAGTGGAAGACTTTGACGGCGTGCGGCAACAAGTGTTGGATTGGGGTGGCAAGGATTACGCCGAGAAGATCACCATCGATATCCCCGGAGCGGGTCGGCTCACCCTGCTCTACATGACCGACCCCGAAGGAAACATCATCGAGCTCCAACAGTGGCATTAGGATACGCACCTCCCCCAATCGAATAACACCATTGCCGCCGCAGTCCGCCTCGTGTAGAAAGCGCGGCTTTTATCCGGGCCTATTTTGATGAACATGCTCAAGAAACTGACTTTCGTCGTCACCCTCATGATCGCGTGCCATACGCCCGGTCAACCGGTTGTTCCCGGTTTCGAACGGTTAAAGGATGATCAAACGCTGACCGAAGCCGAGCGGGGCGAAATTCTTCTCAGCGAACTGAACTGTCTTCCATGCCATACCGCACGGACGTCGATCAACAATCGTATCGGCGGCAAGGCGGCGCCCGATCTGACCCGTGCCGGCGAGCGATTGACCCCGAAATACATCCGCGATTTCCTGAGCAATCCGCATGATGAAAAGCCCGGCACGACCATGCCTGATTTATTTCATGCGTCGGACGCGGGGCCGAAGGAAGGAGCGATCGAATTCCTCACGCATTACCTGGTATCCCGCGGGGGACCGATCAAGCCATCCGGGATGCCGATCAACAAGACGGCCGCCAAGGAAGGCAAACGCATGTTTCACGAAGTCGGCTGTATCGCCTGCCATGCTCCGAAGGATGTTGACGGCGTTATTACCACGCCCATCGTGCCCCTGCCCCGTAACCTTGCCGCCAAGACCACGGTGGAACAGCTCACCAAGTTCCTGCAAAACCCATTGCATGTTCGCGCGAGCGGACGCATGCCTTCACTGGGCTTGAACGAGAGTGAGGCTCGCACCATTGCTATATATCTACTCCGTGATCAGATGGAGAATCCGCAGGCCGAGGATGCCGAAGGCGTCGCGATTGCGGGCTGGCACTTTGACTACTATGAGATCGACAGCAATGGCCGCCTACCGGAATTCTCGCAACTCGAGCCAAAGAAATCCGGCATCGCCCAGGCTATTGGCTTGCGCCCAAACGGCTTGAAGCCGCGCAACGATCACTTCGCGCTCCGCTTTGTCGCCAACTTGAAAATCACCAAAAGTGGCAAGCATCGCTTCTGGCTGAAGTCCGACGACGGATCGCGCCTGCTGATCAACGACAAGGTGGTCATCGATGTGGATGGGATTCACCCGGCGGTGGAAAAGAAAGGCGAGGTCACGCTCTCGAAGGGTACACATTCAATCGAGATTCAGTATTTTGAAGGCGGCGGTCAGATCTTTCTCAAGTTGCAGGCCGGCGGACCGAGTTTCGGTAAACGAACCGAGATTAAACCCGAGTCCGTCTCAGTGCCCGATCAGACGCCCATGGTTCCGATCGGCTGGGAGGAATTCACGGTCAACTCACAGCTGGCACAGAATGGGCGGATGATGTTCTCCGCCATGCGTTGCGTGTCCTGTCACAAGGTCGACCAACTCAAACCCATCCGCCCCGCCCCGCCCTTGTCGGAACTGAATCTCGATTCCTCCTCCGGATGTCTCGGCGCCGGTGTCCGGCGCGCCGTGCCACAATACCATTTGTCTGATGTCCAGCGCTCAGCCCTGAAGGCCGCACTTCGGAACCAACGCCAGTTGGCGCAACCGCGTTCCCCTGAGAAGCGCATCAAACATGCGATGGCTTCTCTCAATTGCTACGCCTGTCATAAACGGAACGATCTCGGTGGCCCGGATGATAAACGCGCCGAATTGTTCAAGACCAACATCCCGGTTGACCTTGGCGAGGAAGGCAAGATCCCGCCACATCTCAACGGCGTCGGCTCCAAGCTGAAGAAATCGGCGTTGCAGGCAATTCTCTACGATGGCGATTTGCACACGCGTTATTTCATGTCGACCCGTATGCCACAATTCGGTCGCGCTAATACCGCGGCACTGATCGAGGATTTCGTGAAGGTGGACCTCAAATCGGACGACACCAAGGCACCGGAGTTCAGCGAGGAAAGCATGGCGGCCGGCCGACAATTGGTCGGGCAGACTGGCCTCTTTTGCATCAACTGCCACATCGTGAACGGCGGCAAGGGGCCCGGCATTCCCGGTGTCGATCTCGTCACCGCTCACGCGCGCCTAAATCCGGGCTGGTTCATGCGCCTGCTGGAGAACCCCGTCGCCATCAATCCGGGCACCCGCATGCCGGCGTTTTGGCCGGAGGGCAAATCCATGCTCCCAAACATCGCTGGTGGCGACACCAAGAAGCAATTGGCGGCCATCTGGAATTATCTTTCGCTGGGCGACTCGATGCCGTTGCCTCTCGGCATTCAACCGGTCGGTGGCGTCGGCATGGAACTCATCCCGAGCCAGGAGCCAATCATTCATCGCACTTTTATGGAAGGCGTTGGACCACGCGCGATTCTCACCGGATTCCCCGAACGCGTTCATGCCGCTTTTGACGCCAACATCGTTCGCCTGGCCAAGGTGTGGCGCGGACGTTTCTTCGACGGTTCCGGTGTGGCGAGCGGACGTTCCGACAAATTCTTCTCCGCCCTCGGCAAAGACGTCATCGATATGCCAACTGGTCCGGCCTTCGCGATTCTGGCGAGTCAGAGCGATCCTTGGCCAACGCCCGAGAAGACTGATCGCAATATCGGTGGTCGGTTCAAAGGCTATTCACTCGACGAAAAGGGACGCCCTACTTTCCGATACGTGCTCGAAGGCAATACCGTCGAGGAGAAGATCACTCCCGTATTGAGACCGGGCGGAACGATCCTCCGTCGTGAATTCAAAATCACCGGCCCGGGCAAGAACCTCTACCTGCTGGCCGGCACCGGCAAAGACATCGACCACACCTCGACCACCGATTGGGTCATCGACGGCGACGTGGAAATCCAAATCGACGGCAAGCACGCCGGGCAAGGCATCGTCCGCGAAGGCGACGACGGCAAACAACTGCTCATCCCCGTTCAGATCAAGAACGGTTCCGCCTCCTTCAGCATCACTCTCCTCTGGTAAGACATCATGCAGAAACTGCTCTTCCTCACCACGGCTCTCCTGCTCTCCCTCACGACGCAGGCGCAGAACAAAGAGTCTGACTATTACGAGATCATCGATTATCCCGCGTCGGACGACAAAGAACTTCAGTTGGAGATCTGTTCCATGATGCTGCTCAAGGATGGCAACCTCATGGTCGGCACGCGTCTGGGCGACATCTTCTACGTCGAACACCCCTACGATCCGGAGAAGGCCAAGTTCACCAAATTCGCCCGCGGTCTGAATCACCCACTCGGCATGGTCGAATACGAAGGCGCCATCTACCTCGCCCAACGCGGCGAACTCACCCGGCTCCGCGACACCAACGGAGATCACAAGGCCGATGAGTTCGAAACCGTTTGTGACGAGTGGGCGATCAGTGGCAACTACCATGAATTCAACTTCGGTCCCCGACTGGATCACGAAGGCTACATGTGGGTGACGCTGAACAAACCTTTCGGCGGCGAGCCCTACGGTCGCGCCCCCTGGCGTGGATACGCCGTGCGCATCCATCCCAAGACCGGCGAGATGCAACCGATGTGCGCCGGCCTCCGCTCCCCTGCCGGAGTGGAAACCTCACCTTGGGGTGACGTCTTTTACACCGACAACCAAGGCGAATGGTGCAACGCCTCCAAACTCGCCCACCTTGAGTTTGGCGACTTCCATGGGCACCCACACGGGCTGAAGCCCACCCGAGACCTGGTCGGCAAGCCCTTCAGCGAAATCCCCGAGCCCAACTCAGGCACGTGGATGAAGGATCTGAAGAAAACCGTCCCGCAGTGGAAAATGCCCACGCTTTGGTTCCCCTACGACAAGCTGGGCAAGAGCCCCAGCGGCATGAAGTGGGACATGACGAAGGGCAAGTTCGGCCCCTTCGAGAATCAACTTTTCGTCGGTGACCAACATCATTCCTGGATCATGCGCTGCTCTCTCGAGAAGGTGAAAGGCCATTGGCAGGGTGCCTGTTTCAAATTTCGCGAAGGCTTCCAATGCGGCATCCTGCGAATGGCCTACGGCAAGGACGGCTCGATGTTCGTCGGCATGAGCAGCGCGGGCTGGGGCAGCCGCGGCAACAAGCCCTGGGGACTGCAAAGGTTGAAGTGGGCCGGGAAGGTCCCTTTCGAGATTCATTCCATGAACGCCAAGTCCGACGGTTTTGAACTGACCTTCACCAAGCCCGTTGATCCTGCAACGGTAACCGCACTGAAGAACTACCGCGGTGAAAGCTACACCTACCAACTCCGTAGCGCGTACGGCGGACCGGAAGATGACAAACGCCCGTTCAAGGTGACCTCCGCCAAGCTGGCGAGCGACAACCTGAGCGTGCGCCTGAAGATCGATGAACTCCGCGCCGGCTACGTTCACGAATTGCACCTCGAAGGCGCGAAAGCAAAGGACGGCACCGAGCTCCTGCACCCGGTCGCCTACTACACCTTGGTCAATATCCCCGACTGATTCAGCGGCAACGCCCGCTACAAGAAGAGCGTCCACGCGCGTCGATGGCCGGAGTGATCGCGCCTCCTTCCGATTCGATTGATCGAATCGACTCCAACATGATCTCCAGGTTCGCCCGCAACCTGGCCAACAGGATCTCCAAATCGCCTTCGCCCTGCTTGATTGCCGCCTCAAGTTGTCTGGCACTTTCGCGCACCCGCATGGCACCGGCACTACCGGCCGCCCCGGAAATCGAATGAGCCTGAAATCGTGCGGCGTTCAAGT
>JBMYQZ010000272.1:0-7256 GCA_049601855.1 Limisphaerales bacterium
GTGGGCGAAAGGGTGAATCTTCTGAACAACGATGGATTGCCCAGCGATCACTACCTTTGGTTGACCGGGGAAGGCGGTCGGATTCTGAGAGAAACAATCAAGGCTCAAACCAAAATGCCCGAGAGGGGCAGATGAATGATCTCGGATTGCAGATCAATCATCGGCCTCGCCGAGAACGCTCCGCAGAGTGGTCAGGAAATCCGCAAGGGTTGGGAGTCGCGAATCATTGTCGCAATCCACCCGTGAGCACCAATCCCGCAAATCGGATTTGATTTTCAACCCATCAGAATTCAGGTCCGACTCATTGATCGCAAATTGAGTGGGATTCGCTTCGAATCTTTGGCGTAGATCTGTTCGTGTCAGTCCTTCTTCAGTGAGGACAAAGGCTGCAGCTTGAGCTTGGTTGAGAACGACCGTCCGAAAGTATTCCGCTTTTGAACCGGCCAAGCTCAATGGAATGCTCAGGATGCTGTCATCCGCCGTGCTTTCCGCTTCCCGCTGAAACTCCGAGACTCTCTTGCACCGCATGCAGATCCCGCCTGTGCGATCTGCTGTTGTCGGCAGGATCAACGCGCCACATTTCTTGCAGGCCACTCGCATTGGGCTTCGAAGTCAGTTCCCGTCTTCCCTCAATTCGGCGATGCTCCTCAGATCGTTCCCGATCGCCTAATTCGAACGCAACGTTTCATTCACCCCGGTCGAGATCTGCGTAACGTCGGGTGAGTCACCCACTAATCCGTGAACGCGCTGCTGCAATCTCATTGGCAGGAAGATGCCCCAGACATACTGTCGAATCAATCTCTCGTGCCCGAGATTTTCCTGTCGAACAAAGAGGCCTTTCAAGGCACACGAAACTTTTACCGATTGGTAAGGATCAACTGCTCTCCCAATTCGCGGTAAAGAATCACGGCTGGCAAACCCGAGCGCAGGCGCAAAAACGATGACGGCTTTTCCTCATTGCCATGTCATATTCCCAAGACAGAACAATGCCATGACAAAAACCAATTTATCCCGACGCTATTTTCTGCAATCAACCACGGCCGGCATGCTTGCCTCCGGGGTCGCACCGGTTGTTCTCGGGGCGGACAAGTCCGGCCGGAAACCGAAGGTGATCGGAGTCGATGGACATCGGTTCGAAGTGCATCACGATTGCATGGAGGTGCCAGATCACATTCGATGGCAGGATACCCACGGGGTGGCGGTCGATGCCGAAGGGCTGATCTACGTCAAACATCGTACCAAGACGAAGGAACGAATGGATGCGGTGGTGGTGTTCGATGCCAAGGGCAGGTTCGTGCGGTCGTTCGGAAAGGAATACCACGGCGGCGGTCACGGGATTGATATCCGCAAGGAAGGCGGTGAGGAGTTTCTCTATCTCAGCGACAACAAAGGCTATATCGCCAAGACGACACTGACGGGCGAGACGGTTTGGAAACAGACGGCACCGAAGCTCGCTGCTTACGCGGGGGCGGCACCGTTCGTCGTGAAGACGCCAGGCAAATACGGCAAGGGAAAGAAGTTCATTCCCACGAACATCGCTTTTGCACCCGATGGCGGATTCTTCGTGGGCGACGGTTACGGGTCGAACTACATCATCCGCTACGACAAGGATGCGAAGCCGATCGGCCATTTTGGCGGAACGGGTTCGGAGCCGGGCAAGTTCAAGACCCCGCATGGCCTCTGGTGGGATGACCGGCCCGGGCGGGAAGCCGGGCTCGCAATTTGCGATCGCGCGAATGCGCGGCTGCAATACGTCGATGCCGAGGGCGAGCCCACCGCGATGGTCGATGACCTGCTGTTTCCCGCGGATATTGATATTCGCGGCGAAGTGATGGTGGTTCCAGATCTGCACGCCCGCATCACTCTGCTGGACAAGGACAACCAGGTGATCACTCATCTGGGAGACGACCCCGAATGGCGCAAGCAGGTTCTGGGTGACAAGTTTTCCATGCGCCGGCAGCCGGCTCGATGGGAAAGCGGTCGCTTCATCCATCCCCATGACGCGTGCTTTGACCACGACGGCAATCTCTACGTCGCCGAGTGGGTTGCGATCGGCCGCATCAGTTTCCTGCGTCACGTCGGTTGACGAAGCGGTCTTCGCACCATCTCCATCCCGATTCTGCCCGCATCAATTGCGGAATGAATTTCCGTTACCAACGATGGATCAAATACGTTTCCTCTCAATTGTCATATGAAGCATCTCTTCACTTCACTTTGTGTCCTTTGCACGTTCATAGCGCAAACCTTCGCGGCCAAGCCGCATAGCGTTGGAACGGCACGTTCCCCGAACATTGTGATGTTGTTCATCGACGACTGGGCGTGGAACGGGACGCCGGTGGCGATGGATGACAGCATGCCGAAATCCCGCATGCCGGTCGCGCAAATGCCCAACCTCGTCAAACTGGCAAAGGAAGGGATGAAGTTCCGCAACGCCTATTCCGGCGCACCGCAATGTTCACCTTCGCGGGTATGTTTGCAGACGGGCAAATCAGCAGCGCGGTCCGGATACACGGTGTTCCTTGGCAAGACGAAGGACGATTACTACGACACCCGACGGCAGTATCAAAAGCTGCCGATGATCCCCAACATATCGGACGGCACCATTGACCCGGACGCGGTGACGATTCCGGAGGCGTTAGAGCCCTTGGGCTATGTGTCCGCCCACATCGGTAAGTGGCATATGGGCGGTGATCCGAGCGACGAAGGTTACGCGTTGCACGACGGCGATTCGAACAACAATCCCGGCAACACGATCGGCAAGGTCAGTCGTCAGCCCGAAGACATCAAGGATCCCAAGTTGATGTTCAGCATCACCGAAAAAGGAATCGGATTCATGCGCGAACAGGTGAAGGCGAAGAAGCCCTTCTATCTGCAGATCTCTCACTACGCGATGCACGCCGGTAGCGAATGCCTGAACTCCACCCGCTCGAATTACACAAGGCATTCCTTGGTGCAGTCCTACTACAAGAAGGTCAACAAGACCGCGGACACCATCAATCGAAAGCAGGACCCGGCGATCTGGCTCGGCATGGCTGAAGATCTCGACGGGCGCATTGGCGCGGTGATGGATGAAATCAAACGCCTTGGCATCGAGAACAATACCTACGTCGTCGTCGTTGCGGATAACGGATACCGGCACAAGTTTTACCCCGGACTCGCCCAGCCCTTGCACGCCGCCAAGTGGTGGGTTTGGCAAGGTGGTATTCGCGTGCCCATGATCGTCAAGGGGCCGGGAATCAAGGCCGGGAGCACATTCAAGGAAAACGTCGTGAACTACGATTTCCTGCCCACCTTCGTCGATTGGGCCGGCGGCAATTCGTCGACCTTGAAAGACATCGATGGCGTCAGCCTGGCCAGTTTCATGCGAGGTGAAGAACCGACCGCTAAATTCAAGAACCGTCGCCTCTATTTTCACTATCCGCACTACCGATCAGGGATGCCCCATTCGGCGATCGTATCTGGCACGCGCAAAGTGATGCATTTCTACGAGGCGCCGGACGTGCCAATGCTGTTCGACCTGAAGGCAGACGAAGGCGAGGTTGTAAACATCGCCGACAAGAACTATCTCGAGCACAAAGAGCTCTTCGGTCAGATGACCGGCTACTTCAAGAAAGTGGGCGCCCGGATTCCCAAGAATAACCCGGACTTTGATCCCGAACATTACAAGGCGACAAAGGAACATCCAATGCGTGTGTCCTGGGGACCGTTCAAAGGCCGCCGGGATCTCGCAGACGATGAGAAACCGCCAGCCTCCGCGACGAACTCGCATGGCGATGGAACGGCACGGTCCCCGAACGTTGTTTTCATGTTCGCTGACGATCTTGGCTGGGGCGATCTTGGTTGTTACGGGCATCCTTATGCGCGGACTCCGGCCATCGACAAGCTCGCGAGCGAAGGTACGCGCTTCACGCAATTCTACGTCACCGGTGTTACCTGTTGTCCCAGCCGGACAGGATTCATGACCGGTCTGCACACGGCACGATTCCAGAAGTATCCCGCTGACCACGGATTCGGCGATCGTATCACCATCACCGAGCTGTTGAAGAAGCGCGGCTATCGCACGGGACACTTCGGGAAATGGCATATCGGTCCCGATGCCCGCTCCGGAGTCTACGGGATTGATGAATACAGCGGTGGTAAGAATACCAAGGGCACACCTCGCGGACGGGATGCCGGCTTGTTCGACGCGGCGATCGAATTCATCAAGGCGAACAAGGATCAACCCTTCTATGTGAACGTCTGGGGACACGCGACTCATTACCCGGTAGATGTACATCCCGATCTCGAAAACGAATTCAGAGACGTGAAGCTCGATCGCAAGGATTTTGCACCGACAATGCAGCACAAATTTGATGAGAGCGAAAAGCTGAAAGGGGACCTCAACAAAGCCATGCGGCAATACCTTGGCGACGTCTGGGCGATCGATCAAAACGTGAAGCGCCTGCTCGCCACCCTTGACGACCTCGGCCTACGCGAAAACACCATCGTTGTCTTTTCCAGTGATCACGGTCCCGCTCCAGTGCTGCTTGGCGCGAAAAAAGAATCCAAGGAATTCTCCCACAACATGCTTGGTTACGCCGGTGAACTTCGGGGTGGCAAACATGAGCAATTGGAAGGCGGCGTCAGGGCTCCGTTCATTGTCCGCTGGCCGGGTCACATCAAGGCTGGCCACACTGATACCACCAGTGTCACTTCCGGCATGGATTGGATGCCGACGCTTGGCAGTATCGCCGGCATCGAGGAACTGCCCACACTCCTTGATGGTGAGGACGTTTCCGACATCTGGCGCGGCCAAAGCCGCGAACGCCGCAAGCCGCTCTACTGGAAGACGAGCACGCCCAATCAATCCGCCTCCATGCGGGAAGGAAAATGGAAACTCCATCTGAATCATCGCGGAACAAAAGGGGTTTACCTCCACGAGTTATCACGCGATCCATCGGAAAGCACGAATGTCGCCGACCAACATCCAGAGGTTCGTAAACGTCTCCTGATCAAGATGCGCGCCTGGATGTCCGAGTTGCCCAAGTCGTACGAGAAGAGCGACAACCAGCAGAAGAACAAAGACCGGCAGCGCAAGAAACGCGGTCGAAAATAGGGCTTCGCAGGGGTAGCCGGGACTCCGTTCCTGTTGCAGTATCGCAAGGAACTTGAATCGCCTCATCCAGATTTCCCTGGCCGCCATGCTGCTGGTGTCCGCATCGAGCGCCGCGGCGGTTGATTACGACCGTGATATCCGGCCGCTGTTGTCGGACGCGTGTTATGCCTGTCACGGTCCTGACGATGCCGAGCGGAAGGCGGATCTTCGGTTGGATACGCGAGACGGCCTACTAGGCAAGGTCCGGGCAAGAGACCCGTCCGGTTCCGAACTCTATCAGCGCATTTCATCCTCGGACCCGGACGAGATAATGCCGCCACCGGATTTTCATCGTTCACTGTCGGCCCAGCAGATTGCCACCATTCGTCGGTGGATTGAGGAAGGAGCCGAGTGGCGGGGACACTGGGCGTTTGAACGGGTCGAGCGACCGGAACCACCGAAGGTTCAACGGACCAAGTGGGTTAAGAATCCCATCGACCAATTTGTCCTCGCACGACTGGAAGGAGAAGGACTCCAACCTACGTCTCCCGCGCAGGATTCCATCTTGGCTCGACGGCTTTGGTTTGATCTGACGGGTCTGCCACCAACGTCGCAAGAGGTTGCCAGGTTCGCAAAGAAGCGCGATCTGGCGAACACCGCCAATCGACTCTTTCGTCAGCCGGCTTACGCGGAACGGATGACCTCGCGTTGGCTGGATGCAGCGCGTTATGCGGATACCAGCGGTTATCAGACGGATGGTTGGCGCACGATGTGGCGCTGGCGCGATTGGGTGATCCAGTCGTTTCGTCGCAATCAATCGTTCGATCAATTCACCATCGAACAACTAGCCGGCGACCTTCTGCCCAACGCAACTCAGGATCAGAAGATCGCCACCGGCTTCAATCGTAATCACCGCGGCAATTCCGAGGGTGGAATCGTTCAAGAAGAGTTCCTCGTGGAATATGCCGTCGATCGTGTGGACACAACCTTCACGGTCTGGCAGGGAGTCACGATCGGCTGTGCGCGTTGTCACAGTCACAAGTACGATCCCTTCACCCATCGCGATTACTACCAGCTCTTCGCTTTCTTCAATCGCCTGCAGGAGAAGGGACGGGTGTTCAAGGAAGGCAACTCCGCTCCGTGGATCAAGGCGCCGACCACCGCACAGATCAAGGAAATGGCGCAACTGGCCAAGGCAGAACGAAACGCCAAGCGCAGATTCCGAAAGGAAGCCAAGGACTTGAAGGAGCAGATTCGTGCGTGGGAAAAGCAACGCGAAAGCACCCCGACCTGGCGGGCTTATGAAAGCCAGGTAGCCGGCTCAGGACAGGCCGACGGAGCCGTGGCGAAGTTCGGATACTTTGATCGCTTCACTCTGGCTGCACGAATCAAGATTGAAGCCGGAGACAGCGGCACCATTCTCTCGAAGAAAGTTCCCGCCCAACAGGGACTGGGCTACAGCCTGGATCTGACCAAGGACGGCAAGGTGCAACTCAACCTGGTGAAGCGTTGGCTCGACGATGCTCTCCGCGTCGAGACGGTCGAACCCGTCGGCAGTGGGCACGTGCTTGTCACCTACGATGGATCGCGTCAATCAACCGGGATCCAGTTCTACATCAATGGCAAGCGGGTCGCGCACAAGGCGAACCTCGATTACCTGAACCAGACCTTTGAAACCGACGAGCCCCTGGTCGTGGGCCACGGCAACGATAGGTTCGCGGGTGAAGTCGAGGGTATCGCGGTTTTTGATCGCGTGCTGGATGAGGAGGAAATTCGGGCGGTTGCGGAGTCTTCAACCGTCGAAGCGATTCTTGCCCGTTCCAAGCGAACCAAATCTCAGCAGAACAAACTGGAGCAGTACTTCCTCCGCCAGACCGGTTCGGAGAAATTGCGGTCGGCTTATCGCAAGTGGCTGGAAACGAAGCGTCAGCTCGCCAGGTTCAAACGTGAGATACCAACTGTGATGGTGATGCAGGACGGCGAAGCACGCCCCACGCACGTCCTGATCCGCGGCCAATACGATCAACTGGGTGAACGTGTTGTCGCCGATGTCCCCACGAGCTTGTCACCACTGCCGAAGGACGCTCTGCGAAATCGCCTTGGCTTGGCGCACTGGCTGGTATCCCGCGAAAACCCGCTGACCGCCCGGGTCACAGTTAATCGTCTTTGGCGCGATGTCTTT